>JAFDVY010000100.1 GCA_018268785.1 Acidobacteriota bacterium
TACTCAAATTCACGCGTAATTCTCTTATCGCTTTCGATTTTGAAGACGCAGTGAGTTTCACCGGAGAGACGGGTCCATATTGCCAATACGCAGTAGTGCGGATTCGCGGGATTCGCCGCAAAGGTGCGGAAGAGGGCGGCGAAAGTGTCCCACTAAAGCCGGAAACGGCGCCCGAAATTTTAGGCGGGGCTGACGGAAATGATTTGTGGGAAATGATTCTACATACGGGCGCGCTGGATTATGCGGTGGATGCGGCGATTGGGGGGCAGGAACCAGCGTTTGTGGCGAAGTACACGTTCCAATTGGCGCAGGCGTTCAACAATTTTTATCACAAGCACCCTATCTTGAAGGAAAAGGATGCGCAGAAGCGCGCGTTCTTTTTGGCGCTATGCGGATTGGTGGAAGCGCAATTGGTGCGCGCGCTGGACTTGCTGGGGATAGAAGCGCCGGAAAAAATGTAAGGCGTCCTTTGCCCTCACACGGCAAGAGGGCCGCTTCAGAAAGCGGCCCCTACAACTTCCTTGCCGGAGCCTGAGGAGGACAACTCTTTTCCAGGAATCCGTGATGCCAATTGTTGAGAAACAGAATTAGTGCAGAGCCGTAGCGAGTTTCTTTTTCACTTCGGCAAGCAGCGGGGCGGGCAAGCTCGCGTAACCTTGTTGTTCCGCCACAGCCTGGCCACTGGAATAGACCCAATCCAATAGATTATCCATGGACGCTGCACGGACCGAGTCCGGGGATTTGGCCGGTAAATAGATCCAAGTGAAGCTGGTCATGGGGTAGGAATTCTCGCCATGTGCATTGATGAGGGATACGGTGAGATTGTTCCAACCCGGCGCTTCGGCATTTTGACAGGCGGAAGCGAGGCTTTGCGAAGAGGCTTTGACGAACTTTCCTGCTGAATTCAGCAGGAGTGCGTGCTGGATGTGATTCTTCGCAGCATATTGATATTCGACGTAACCGATGGAGCCGGGTTCGGCTTTGACTTTGTCGGCCATATCGGAGCTACGCTCGGCGGGTTCGCCGACGGGCCATTTCGGGGAGAGACTCGTGCCGATCTGGGCGCGAAACTTGGAGCTGGTTTTGGATAAAAATTCGGAGAAGATGTAGTTCGAGCCTTTGCCCGCGGGACGTTGAATGACTTTGATCGAGAGGTCCGGCAAAGAAACGCCCGGATTGAGCTTGGCAATCTGCGGAGCGTTCCAATTCTTGATGGCGCCGAGATAGATATCGGCGAGCACGTCTCCGGAGAAGTGAAGTTCCTGGTGCACTTGCGGGAGATTGTAAATGGTGACGATGGCGACGAGGGACGCGGGAATCTCTGTCATGCCGCTGTCGCTGCGCTGCTTTTCCGAGAGAGGCATTTCGCCGGCGGCAAAATCGCCGGACTTACGAGCGAGCTCCTTGAGGCCTTCTTCCGTGCCAACCGGCAGGTAACGTATTTGAACTTTGGGATTATGCCTGGTGTACTCCTGAGCCCAAGCAGTATAGAGGGGCGCGGGGACGGTAGATCCCGTGCCGACGATGACGAGATTTTGCTGCGCTTCGGCCGCAAACATTCCGACAATGAGAAGACCAAACAGCAAGCCAGCCAACAGAATTGTCAAACGCCCCACTCGAGCAAAACCACGATTCACCTTTTTTTTGCGTTGCGTCACGATTTTCTCCACGATTGCTAGAATTTGGTGCGAACTGCGTTACGACAGATTCCGACCGCTCAAAACTTCAAATTCAAACCCGCTGAAACGCCCATGAGATTTCCGCCAGTCCAGCAATGCGGATTGGAAGTGAGCCCACCCGTCGCACCGAACGCGTCATGGCAATCGGTCGTTACCGAGCGGCCGCCTGCACCGAGGTCAAAGTGGGCGGCGGGGCCGTTGGCGGTGTAAGCCCAATCGAAATAAGCGGTCAGGCTTTTGCTCAATTTGTTTTTCACGGCGAACGTGAACATGTTGGCAGAATTGTCCACACCGGCCCCAGCCGTGGCGTCGGTCGCAGGGTCGCCACCAGGGGGCACCGCATTGGAATCATTGTGTTGTCCGGGATCGCCCGGGGCACGGAACGCGTGAGCCCAGCCGAAGTGGGCGCTGAAGTTGTGACCCAGACCTTGACTGGCAAAGAACCAGGTGCCGTTCCGTTGCCGCTCGTTCTGGAATTGCAGATCAGCGGGAACATACCGGTGCAAAGTCTCGAAGATGCCGCCGATCGTGGTCTTGGTTTTGAAGGCATAGAGCAGGCCGAATTTACCGGCGTCTTCCGCGGCCACGTCTTGCGCGACTAACAATTGGGAAAAGACATTTCCAGATGGGTATAGCCCGGTGATATCGCTCGAGCGGTTTACATTTTCGTGGCGCTCATAGGCGGCGGTGCCGTACAACCCGCCCTTGGTGTACGAAACGCTTGCGCTGGCGGCCAAGCCAAAAGATCCGTCGCTACAACTGACGGGCACAGTGCCACCGCTTCCTGGAATGTTGCCCCCGGTGCAATCGGACTCTCCAGCCGCGATGTTGTCGCTGTTGTACGCCCGATTCTGGCCAGGCGAAACCAAAGCGTCGAAGACAAAGCCGTGCCAGTTGGGCGATTGGTACCAGATCGAGTGATCGAGCCGAGTGCCGAATTCGACGCGGTTGTCTCCGCCGGTGTTGGCCATGATGACCTGATAGTCGCCAATCATGGCGTAGAACGGATTGAATTTGGCGGTGGAGTTCTTGTAAGGAGCATCGGTCTTGCCGAGCATGAGCGAACCCCATTGGGAAGACGAGATTCCGATGTAGCTGTTGCGAGACGTCAAGCCTCCCTTGACGACATTGCTCTGGTTGCTGTTGGTTTCGAGCGCACCGGAGGTTGCAGCGATGTCGAGCTGGGTTTCGAGCTGATAGATGAATTTGAAAGGCAAACCATTCAAGGATTGAGAGCCGCGCACCCCGAAATAAGAAAGATTCGTGGAAAGCGCGGGCATCCATCCCATGTTCCCGACCGGCGGATTGTTGTCCGGACCGATTTCTCCGGCAATTCCTTTGGTTGTGGCGTCAACGGAGACATCGAGGTTACCGTACGCGGTCAGTTCGCCGCCGGGGACGAAGAAGGTGACTTTGTCGCCGGGCTTTCGTTCGAGAAAACCGTGAACGGGATTGGGGGATGCAGCGGAGCGCGCGGCAGTTCCGCCGGAGGGAGCCTGCTTTTCGATCGCAGGCGGTTTCGCAGAATAGGCGCTTACAGCGGGCTCGGAGGAAGAAGAACCGAGCGCAGCGGGGTTGGGCAAAGCGGCGCCGCCCTTCCGATCGAGCTTTTCTTCCAATTTTTGCAACTGTTGATTCAGGACTGCCACTTGCGCTCGCAGGGTTTGCACCTCGGCGCGAAGATCGGAATCGTCCTGATTCGTGTTTTGGGCGAGACAGTTTGGTGCGGCAAGGGCAGCGCATACGAATAAGAAAACACACCACCGGAATGTATTCATGAATCCTTTCCCGATTCATTGCTACTGCGGAACGCCGCAGCTCACAGCTTTTTTCTGGGAAGTCCAGGGCCCATGCCTAACCGACGAAAACAAAACCGCCAAGACGAAGGAAAAACGGAGGTGTGTCTTGACCAAACTAAGACGATTCGCCCGAGAAGTTAACGGAAGGCTGTATCGCTGTCAGTTGCCAACTGGCATGTGAGGATTTTCCTAGACCACAGTAGCGGCAACCATCGAAGCGAGGGACAGTTGAAACGAATTAATAAAGCTGTACGAAAGGCCGGTGCGTATTGTGGAATGATGAAAGCAACAGCAACTCCACGAGGGGGCGCGAATGAGAATGAGGTGCAACAAGCCAAGCCGGAGCAGGCAGGCTATTCGCAAGTTCGGCCTTGCCGTGTTGATCGCGGCGGGCTGCGCGGCAGGGGCGTACGGACAAGGGAAGCCCAATGCCGCGCCATGCGGCGCGATCAATCCGGGGCCACGGAGCGCGAACCTGGCGGATGCGATGAAGATTCCTGCGCGCGAGATCGATGCCGCGCTTCCCGAGCAGTGCATCGCCGACTGGCTGGTGGCAACTCTTGGAACGAACAGTTTTGACTGGAGTTTGTCGGATTGCGAAAAGCCGGCGAAAGAAAAAGCGCCGGCGAATTCGGATAAATCCAGGTGCCTCGTAGCGGATGGGAGCACAGCGAAAGGAGTCTCGCTGCACGTAAAGATTCAAGTGGGTTCCAGGGCAAAGCCAGTTTCGGGCAAGCCGGCGTTTCGCGAAGGAAGCGTGACCGGGTGCGGGCGCAAACAACAAGTGCCAGCGCTCGGGGAATTGAAAGCGGCAATGCAATACGTGAGCGCCGCGTGTAAAAAGTAGCGCTTCCGCCCGAGCCTTATTGCGACAAAACAAGATGGACGAGCGTGCGGAGTGCGACTCCCGTGGGGCCTTTCGCAAGCCAGGGCTTGGCGTCGTCATTCCACGCAGTGCCCGCGATGTCGAGGTGAATCCAAGGCGTATCCCCCGCGAACTCGCGGATGAACCATGCGCCGGTAATGGAGCCGCCACCCTTGCCACTGCCGATGTTCTGAATGTCCGCGAAACTGCCTTTGATGAATTCGCGATATTCGTCGTCCATGGGCATCTGCCACATTTTTTCGCCGGTGGCTTTGGCGGAGGTGAGAAGTTTGTCGGTCCAGGACTGATCGGCGCTGCCGAAGACGCCGACATTAATGTTGGCTAGAGCGACGACGATGGCGCCAGTGAGTGTGGCAGCGTCCACGATATGCGTAACGCCGAGTTGTTTGGCGTAGGTAATGGCGTCGGCAAGGATGAGGCGGCCCTCGGCGTCGGTGTTCAGAACTTCAATGGTCTTGCCGGACATGGCGGTCTGAATATCGCCGGGTTTTTGCGCGGTGCCGCCGGGCATATTTTCCGTGGCGGGGACGACGCAAATGACTTTGACATTAGGCTTGAGCGCGGCGAGCGCACGCATCGTGCCGAGCATGGTGGCTCCACCAGCCATGTCGTACTTCATTTTTTCCATGCCGTCGGCCGGCTTGATGGAAATGCCGCCGGTGTCAAAGGTGACGGCTTTGCCGACAAGGCCAATTACGGGGGCGCCGGGCTTAGCGTTCGCGGGAGTGTAGGTGACGACGATCATGCGCGGTGGTTCGGGGCCACCTTGCGCGACGCTGAGGAGCGCGCCCATTTTCAGATCGGCGATTTTCTTTTCGTCGAGAACGTCCACACTGAGGCCGGCATCCTTGGCCATGGCCTGCGCTTTTTCGGCGAGGACGCGCGGGGTGAGTTTGTTCGAAGGCTCGTTGATGAGGTCGCGCGCAAAATTTTGGGATTCGGCGATGATGCGGCCGCGCGACATTCCCTTTTGGGCTTCCTCAGCCGCATTTTCTGGAAAGCCGGCAAGCAAAACACTTTCGATCTTCTTGTCTTTTTTGTCGGTCTTGTATTTGTCGGTTTCAAAGTCTCCTGTAAGCAAACCTTCCACGATCGCTTGCGAACCATCTGCTACGGGAAGCGTGCCGCCGGCAAGGAACGCGAAATTGCTTACGGACTTCGCTTTGAGGGAACGCAATGCGGCGCCCGCGATTTTGCGCAGAGTGGCGACATTGAACTGATCCTTCTTCCCCGCACCCACGAGCAGCAACCGCCTCGCTTTCAAACCGGCAGGCGTGTGCAACAACGTAAATTCCAGGGTCTTGCCGGTGAGTTCGCCGCTCGCAGCCAATTTCTTGAGCAGGCCTCCGGTCAACTGATCGAGTTCCGCGACGCGGCCCTGAACGGGGTCATCGCCTTCAAAGACAGGAGTTACGAGAGCGTCGGTTTCGAGCGAAGCGTACGGTTTGGTTTCCAGCGTGATTTGCATGATGAAATTATCGCCTCCGGTTGCGATACATAGCTTGATCGGCTTCCCTGCGGGCTTCCTTGGTGCGTTCGTCCTGGCGGCGGTCCCAAGTCTTCTTGCCCTGCGCCAGAGCGATTTCGCACTTCGCGATGCCATCGCGGAAGTAAATCTTAATGGGAATGACGGTCAATCCTTTGGATTGGGTTTTGGTACCGAATTTGTGCAGCTCGTTCTTATGCAGCAGTAACTTGCGAGACCCGAGCGGTTCATGGTTCCAGGGACCGCCGGGCATATATTGAGCAATATGGGCGTTCACGAGCCAGGCGCCGTTGGGCTTGAAGTCCACGTAAGCGTCGCGAATATTCGCCTTTCCTTCGCGTAAAGCTTTGACCTCGGTGCCATGGAGAACCAGACCGGCTTCCAAGCGCTCGAGAAGATGATAGTTATAGCTTGCCGCGCGATTCTGAGCGACGATGAGCTCTTTGGGCTTGTCTGTCTTTTTTTCCGGCTTGGCCACAGCCTTTTACTATAGCGACCGGATGTTGCTAAGTGCAAGACAGCCAACCCTTCGATTGTTGTTCGACCTCTAAGCCAATGCTAGACTCGATAAAGTCCTGCGTTGAGGCCACGGAGAAAAGATGCGCCGCTGGGGGAATGTAATTCTTTGTGTGGGAATCGGCTTGGTTGCCGCAGGCTGCCCAAAAGGCGGCAATGAATACAACCAGGCCCGCAAGTCGGAAAATCTTCAGGATCTGGACACCGCCCTCCAGTACTATCAAAAAGCTTATAACGCAGATCCGCGCAACGCGGCATACCGCATCAAGCTGAACCAGATTCGGTTTGAAGCGAGTGCGTATCACGTAAAGCAGGGGCAAAAACTGCGCGACAACGGAGATTTGCGGGGCGCGGCGGCGGAATTTCAGCGCGCGGCGACCATTGATCCCTCCAATGACGCGGCAATGCAGGAAATGAGCAGGACCCTTTCGCTCATCGCGGAAAAGAACCGGGCAGCGGATACGCAGGCAAGTGCAACGACGGAAGCGAGCGAAGATATCTATGCCTCGGCGCCGCCCGAGCTGAAACCGCTGTCCAACGCGCCCATCAATTTGAAGGCGACGGACGATGCAAAGGCGATCTTCACGGCGATTGCAAAGCTGGCCGGAGTCAACGTGATTTTCGATACGGATTTTACGGCGCGGCGAATTTCCGTGGACTTGAACAACGTGACGCTGGAACAAGCGCTGGCGATTACCGGGATTCAAAGCAAAGCGTGGTGGAAGCCGGTAACGGAAAACATGATTTTCGTGATTCCGGACACGACGCAAAAGCACCGCGACTACGATGAAACCGTGGTAAAGACTTTTTATCTTTCCAACGTGACGCAACCGCAGGACTTGACGGACATTGCGAATGGACTGCGGCAAGTGGCGGAAATCAAAAAGATTCAACAACTGAATTCGCAGAACGCGATTATCGTGCGAGACACGCCGGACAAAATTGCCATCGCGGAAAAACTGATTGCGGATATTGACAAGGCGCGGCCGGAAGTGGTGATTCAGGTGGAAGTGCTTTCGGCGAGTACGGACCGTTTGCGGGATCTGGGAGTTTTACCGGGTCAATCGGCTTCGCTGCAATTCAATCCGCCAACATCGACAACCAACACCGGCGGAACGGGCACAGGGACAGGAACGGGGGGCGGGACGACAAGCAATCCGCTCTCCCTAAAGGGCTTTCATTTTTCGACCGCGGATTACAGCGTGACGTTGCCCGGCGCGACCGCGAATTTTATCCTGACCGATACCGCGACGAAAATCATCCAGAACCCTGAGATTCGCTCGATTGATGGACAGCCGGCGAAGCTGCGCATTGGCAGCCGCGTGCCGATTGCGACTGGGAGCTTCCAGGCAGGAGTCGGCGTGGGAACGACGGCTGTCAACCCGCTGGTCAACACGCAGTTCACCTATCTGGACGTTGGCGTGAACGTGGACATTACGCCGCACATTCACCCGAATCATGAAGTGAGCATGAAGGTGGCAATCGAGGTTTCGCAGGTGACGGGACAGGCCGCTATTGGCGGAATCAATCAGCCGATCATCGGATCGAACAAGATTGAGCACGACATTCGTTTGCGCGAAGGCGAAACGAGCGTGCTGGGCGGACTTTTCCAGCAGATTGACAGCAACACGCTGAACGGGATTCCAGGCCTGAGCCAGATTCCCTTTTTGCAATATCTGGTTTCAGACAAGAAAAAAGATCATCAAGAGAGCGACGTGCTGATCACGCTAACGCCACGCATCGTGCGCCTGCCGGATTGGACCAAGGCGAATCTCCGGCCAATTCTTTCCGGATCCGAGCAGCAAGTTCAGGTGAAGCGCGAGAACGAAATTCGCACACCTTCGCAGCAACCGGTATCTCCCGCTGGAACCGGTCCTGCGCCAAACGGCGCAGCAGGCGCGGTTCCGGCCAATACAAATCCTTCCGCCCCCATGGGCGGTGACGCGAGCGCTTCGCGGGTACGATTCGAGCCGGGCGTTTTGAGCCTCAAGGTGGGAGAATCGCCGACAATCGGGATCGCCGTGGACAATGTGACGGACCTTTTCTCGATTCCCATGATGATCCAATACGATCCGAACGTGATCAGTATTGAAGAAGTGCAACACGGAGCGTTTCTCTCCGGCGGCAATCAGGAAATTGCGATCGTGCAGCGCGTGGATGCCGAACATGGCCAGGCAATCATTTCCGCAACGCGGCAGCCGAACACTCCGGGGGTGAGCGGAAGCGGGACGCTGCTCGGCTTGAAGATCAAGGCAAAGGCTCCTGGAAATACGAAGATATCGATCGTGCAGGTGAACGCGCGCGACTCGCAGCAGAAGGGCATTCCGCTGGTCACAGGCGAGGCAACAATTCAGGTTCAGCCGTAGTCAAAGTACGTGAGCGGTGCAAGATGCAGGGCGCGAGCATGAAAACGCAACTCGTTAAATCAACCCAACGAAAATCGCAGGAAGGAATGACTCTGATCGAGTTGATTATCGCTTGTGCAATCCTGATGATTCTGGCCGGGGCTGCTCTGCCCATCGCGCGGCATCAAATCAAGTACCAGCAGGAAGCAGAACTGCGGCATGACCTGCGCGAAATGAAGGACGCGATTGACCGCTACAAGGATGCCGCGGACAAGAATCTGATTCGCGTGGAAGTGGGGAACGAGAATTACCCGCCGGACCTGGAAACGCTGGTGAATGGCGTAAATGTCGGAGCAGGCTCAGACAAGAAAGTCCGGTTTTTGCGGGCAATTCCGGTGGACCCAATGACGGGCCAGCCGGACTGGCAGAAGCGCTGCGTGACGGACGATCCGGATTCGACAAGCTGGTGCGGCAAAAACGTATTCGATGTCTATTCGAACTCGCATGCGACGGGTTCGGATGGGCGGCCATATTCGGAGTGGTGAGGTGAAGGGCATGACTGGGAAATGGCAATCTGCGATCCGACGCAAAGCCGACGGATTTACGCTCATCGAGCTGATGATCGTGATCATGATTATCTTGATTTTAATCGGGATCGCAGCGGGCCGATATGATCGAGCGGTTTTGCATGCGCGAGAAACGGCGCTGCGTTCCGATTTGCAGACGATGCGCACGGCAATCGAAACCTATACGCTGGATAAACAGGCCGCCCCTCAATCGCTGCAGCAACTGGCGGACGAAAAATATTTGCGGGCGATCCCGGTCGACCCCATGACGCAATCGCAGGAATGGCAGATTGAAACCGGGGACGTCATGTTGAGCGCGACGCAGAATGGCACAGGAATCACCGATGTGCACTCCACGTCCACGGCCGTTGCTCTCGACGGCACGGCGTACAACAGCTGGTAAGGGGCAACCTTCCGCACCCAGCGCAATAGCTGTTATTACCCCTAACGACAAGGCTTTTACCGTAGTTCAAATGGGCTCAAAACCAGCGTGTTAGGCTGGGTTGAGGCGTAATTCCTGCAAGACATCTCATGACGATGACCACTACTCGCACCGAGTCCGTGCGCCAAAGCGACCGCGTGGCCTTCCGCATGCCCGTGGAAGCGTCGTGGCTTGCGCCCGGCGGCGCGCTCTCGAAGCAGATGGCGCAGACGCTGCTGGTGAGCCGCAACGGCGGCGTGATTTGCATTGCAGAAAAGCTGCTGCAAGGGCAAGAACTGACGCTGAAACGGCAACTGGATGGCGACCAGATCAAATCCGTTCGCGCGCGCGTTGTGGCGGAAATCGATCAGGAGCCGGAAGGCTTTTTGTACGCCGTGCACTTCCTCGATCTTCGGTCGGATTTTTGGGACATCGAATTCCCTTCCCCGGCCAAACCAAACGAAGCGCTGGCGCGGATGCTTATGGAATGCAGCTTCTGCCAGCGGCGCGAAGTGGTTTATCTGAATGAGCCCGAGCTGAAATCGTTTGAGATTCGAAAGTGCGTTGCCCGGCTATGCAAGCATTGTGAATCGCCTTCTATTTGGGCCGAGGTGCAGTCGGATCTTCCGCCCGAGCCGATCCTGGGAACGCGCGCGCCACTCGAAGAACGAGTGATTCCGCGGCGCAATCGCACGCGGGTCAAGACGCGAATTTTGGCATGCATTCGCCGCCGCGGTTTTCAGGAAGAAGTGGCGGTCTGCGAAGATTTGTCCAAGGGTGGGATCGCGTTCCGCAGCCGCAACGAATATCCAGAGGGGACAAGGCTAGAAGTTGCCGTTCCCTATACGCCCGGCAGCGGGGCAATCTTCGTTCCCATCCGCATTGTATTCTCGCAGCACCTTCCGAGCGCCGGTCTCTACCGCCACGGCGCGGCTTACCTACGCCCACCCGAGTAGCCGATTCTGCAATTTTATTCCATTCGCTTGCCTAGGGCGATTTGTCCTTCGCCATGGCCAGATTCATTCCCTCCAGAATCGCCTGGAATCGTGGCTCGCCTCGCAATGGATCGAATAAAGGCTCCACTGCTACCGAGGTGGCTATCGAGCGATTCGCGTAGGCCCGCTGCAGCCATAGCAACGCATTTTTTTGTCGCCCATGCCGATGTACGGGATCGACGCGACCAGGGCCAACGCTGGATGATTCCCATATTTTTGGCGCAGAACCTTCTCGCACTCGAGGGCTTTCTCCCGCTGGTTCGTTCTGCCGTAAAGATATCCTCTGATTCCCCACGACCACACGCCCTCACCAGTGCGCATCCACTCGTCGGAATCCGCCAGCGCCTCGGCATACATGTGCTTCTGCGCGTAAACAGCTTCCACAATACGCGCCCTCGGAAAATACGGATCCATTTCCAGGACCGTTCTGAACTGTTCGATCGATTTGTCGTACTGTCTCGCAAAGTAAAGAATCGCAGCGCGATCCGTTGCAATAATCAGCGACATGGGGTCCAGTTGCCGCGCGCGTTCGATCTCCGCCAGCGATTCGTCGAACCGGCCGACAAGCGCCAACTCCTCCGCATACCAGTGATGAGCAGTCGCGTAGTTCGGATCGAGTTCGATCGCGCGCCGGTATTCTTTCTCAGCCGTCGCCCAGTCCCAATCGAAGTTCTGCGCGATCACGGCGAGAGAGGTGTGCGCTTCCGCAAGATTCGGATCGAGCTGTGTCGCCTTCCGCGCCGCTTCCCACGCTTGCTTCCTGATTTCCTCCACCGGAACCAAACGGTAGCTGCCGATGAGCGAATACGCATCCGCCAGGCCGGCATAGGCTCGAGCGTTGTTCGGATCTTTGTCAATCGCCTGCTTAAAACATTCCTTTGCGCGCTCAAATCCTTGCTCATTGCGCTTGTTCCAGAAAAATCTTCCCTTTAAATACAAATCGTACGATTCATAGGCACTCGGCGACAGCGAAGCGACATTCACCGGGCGGCCGCTCCTGTCTAACCTCAGTAGTAACCCCGACGCCAGTTGCTCCGCGATTTCTCCCTGCAGCGCAATCACTTTGTCCAGGCTGCGATCGTATTCACGCGACCAAACGTCCGCCTGATCTTTCATCTGAATGAGTTTGGCGGTAACACGAACGCGCTCTGTGTCTCTGCGCACCGTTCCTTCCAGGACATACTGGACGCTCAATTCCCTCTTTATCTGTTCCAGGTTTGCGGGTTGATGCTTGTATTTCTCCACGGAGCTTCGCGCGATCACGCCGAGCCGCTGCGGATCGATCTTGCCAAGCCGTGCAATCATCTCTTCCGTCAGGCCATCGCTGAAATAGTCCTGCGCTGCGTCTCCAGTCAGGTTCTCAAACGGCAGAACCGCAATCATCACTCGGGCGCTCGCAGTTTGCGCCGGCGGCGTCCTGGTCCACTTCAGATAGACGACTACGGCGGTTACAACGAACAGACCGATGCCCGCGAGCAGGAGCCAACGTCCAAGGCCCGATTGCCAGGTTCCCCCAGCCTGTTGCGCTGAGGAATCGCTCTTCGCTTCGGCCGAAAGAAGTTCGAGGGGAGCGATGAACCGGTAACCGACCCTCGGAATGGTCTCGATGTATCGCGAGTTCTCTGGCGTATCGCCCAGCGCAGAGCGCAACTTCTTGATGGCGCTGTTTAGCCCGTGCTCGAAGTCGACAAAGGTGTCCGTCTTCCAGAGCTTGTTCTGTAAATCCTCCCGCGAGACGATGCTTCCGGGGTTCTGCAGCAGGATTTCCAGAATGGCGAAGGGCTGGCCGGAGAGGCGAACCCGAACGCCGTGTTTGCGTAGCTCCCGGGCCTGCACATTCAGCTCGAACACCCCAAACCGCGCAATTTGGCTTTGGCGGATTTCCGCCACGATGCCTCCAGAAGTCAATTCGTAGAACGGCGGGCAGAAAAATACCACTCACCGATTAAGGTAAGTGTATTTATATCAAGCATTTCCCCGGTCATCAATAAATCATGATGCGTGCATTGCCCGCGGTGCACTATCCCGGTAGTTTCTCCCCAATGAATTCGCTTCTCCCCAAAGCGAAATGGCCAGAAATCGAATTTGTGATTTTGTTGGGCTAGAAAGTCCATGGAAAGGCAATCGGATATGAAACAGAGCTCAGTTCGTTCCCCGGAGAAAGCGGCGGCGGAGAAGCCGCCGAAGAGCAGTTCCCCGCGCTTCAAGCTGGCTGCGGTTGCCGTGATGTCGGGCATCGCAATGATTGGCGCATCCGGGATTGTAATCGCAAA
>JAFDVY010000101.1 GCA_018268785.1 Acidobacteriota bacterium
GGTCAGCGTACGGAGAGCGCCGACTGCCGCTGCTTCGTTTGCCGCCATCTTGGACTTAATCAAGTTCGGAATTGCGATGGCCGCGATGATCAAAATGATCGCCACGACGATCAGCAACTCGATAAGAGAGAAACCCTTTTGCTTCTTCATTAACAATCTCCTTGAGAGTTTGTGGTGCCAGAGCACGACATACATTGTGCAAGCGAAAAGCCAAATACACCAGAATCCCTATGTAATTGACAATAAAATACTTACTTGATGAAAAGAGCCTAAGATATTCCCCGCTTAGCCACTTTTGGCCTGGAGGAGCACAAATGCGACGATTTTTGTTTAGGAGGACTGACATTTTCTGTCATAAATACATCAAACTGGCCGAAAAAACATGGACCACAGAGAAGTTAATCGGTTTAGGAAGGAGAATTGAGCGCGGGAGATTTGCAGTTCTGGAAACTTGAATTGCCGCAAGCCTAACGGAATCAGCGGAGTAGCAGTACCCTGATACAGCTGACCGCTCGCCCGGGCGACTGGCCGAAGGGACGATGACCGAGTCGCAACCGCTGGGGTTCCAAATGAGGACAACTGGTCTAGAATGACGAATCCGCTCGATTCCTCGCTGGAAACGGGATCCACAGCGAATTCCCGGAGCATAAGCCGCCTGGCACGGCTGGCGCATACCGAATCTGCCCGGTTCATCGCCTTAGGAATCCTCTTCAGTTTTGCTGCGTTTGCTTTCATCCGGTCCTTTTCCATGACAGATCCTGATTTCGGGTGGCACCTCAAGGCCGGCCAATGGATTCTGACTAATCACGCGCTGCCGCAAACCGATCCGTTTTCCGCTTATGGAGCCGGCAAACCCTGGTACGACTACAGCTGGCTTTTCGATATTTTCTTTGCTGGTTTGTACAAATACTTTGGGCTGCAGGGATTTGCGCTGCTTGAAATGGCAGCGCGCGTGGCAATTCCAGCCTTTCTCTACCGGACGGCACAGCGAATCGGCGGAAATTTCTGGATCAGCGCCATTGCGGCGGGAGCAGCAACGTATTCAATGTGGTCCATTTACGCGCCGCGGCCGGGGATGTTCACGATTGTCTTCTTTGCACTCGAGCTTGAAATCTTGTTCGGGGCTCTGCTCAGCGGTACCACCAGAAGACTATGGTTTTTGCCGCTGTTGTTTTGGGTTTGGGCGGGGATCCACATTGAATTTGTGCATGGATTGATTGTCCTGGCGCTGTTTGCGGGAGAAAGCGTTCTGAATCATTTGATCCGATACAAGCCGCTTAGGGCCGCACTGCCCAGAAAGACTTTGTGGGTTTTCGCGGCGTGCGCCTTGGCGACACTGCTCACTCCTTACGGCTGGCACCTTTACGCGACGGTGATCCAATACGCAGGCCAAACAAACATCTACGAAGCGATTGTGGAAATGCTGGCCGTCAATTTTCGTCAGCCATTTCACTATGTATTTTTGTTTTTGGCACTCGCCGCGGCGATGGCTCTCGGATGGAGCCGCCAACTCCGGCCCCTTTATTTGCTGTTATTCGCGTTTGCGGCTGTGATTGGTTTTCGCTCAATTAAAGACGTTTGGCTGCTTTCCACGGTGTCTGTCGCCTTGATTGCAGTGAGTTTGCGTGCGCCCGAATTCAAGATCGAAGCTGCAAAGGTGTTGAAGCCGCGCCACGGATTGGCGCTTGCGCTATGCGTTTTGGCGGTTCTTGCGGTTGCATGGCGGCGCTATGACGCGAACAATACCTGGATCGAGATGGGCCTTGCCGGAAGGTTTCCGGAAGCAGCTGCGCAATACGTGGAGAAACATCATTTGCAGGGCCCGCTCTACAACGACTTCTCCGCTGGCGGCTTCCTGATCTGGAGACTGCCATCGATTCCCGTTTCCATCGATGGGCGCACCAACGTGCATGGCGACGAGCGTGTGAAGGTTTACTCAGACATGCTGCGGGGATTCCCAGGCTGGGAAAAAAATCCGGAACTATCGTCTGCAAAGCTGATTATTTGGCCAACGAAATCGCCCTTGGTGGGTTTGTTGCGATGCGATGCGCGATTCCAGGAAGTGTTTTCCGATCCGCAAGCAACGGTTTTTGTGCACCGCTAGTTCGCGCGACAATTCCCTACAAATTGTGCTTCTTCGCGTAGTGGCGGAAGGAACGATACGTAATGTGGAGCAGTTCCGAGGCTCTGGTTCGGACTCCGTCCGATTTTTCCAGCGCAGCAGCGATGTACCGCCGCTCAGCTTCGGCGATTTCCTTTTCGAAATCCACCCCTTCTTCAGGAATGGCGAAACCGTGTCCGTTCGTTGCTGCAACGGAAGAAGGCCCTGCATAGCCGGCAATGCGGTCGGGTAAAGAGCCAAGGGAAATTTCCGGCCCGCTTTCGAGCGCAATCGCTCGCTCGACCGTGTTTTCGAGTTCGCGAACGTTGCCGGGCCAATCGTACGCTTCCAGCCGCTTCAACGCCTCCGGCGAAATTCCGGCGATCCCCTTTTCCATGGACTTGCGAAACCGTTCCAGAAAATGCCGCGCCAACAGGGGAATGTCTTCCCGGCGCTCGCGCAAGGGCGGCAACTGAATAGGGATAACACTCAACCGGTAGTACAAATCTTCCCGGAACCGGCCCTCGGCAATTTCCTTCTCGAAATCCTTGTTTGTGGCGGCAATCACGCGGACGTCCACATCGATTTCTTCCGTGCTTCCAATCGGGCGGACTTTGCCTTCCTGCAGCACGCGATAGAGCTTCACCTGCATCGTGAGGCTCATGTTTCCGATTTCGTCCATGAACAGTGTTCCGCCGTGCGCCGCCTGAAAGAGTCCCTGGCGATTTTCATTTGCGCCCGTGAACGCGCCTTTCATGTAGCCAAAAAGTTCTGACTCCAGCAGCGATTCCGGAAAAGCGCCGCAATTGATGGTGATGAAAGGCGCCTGTGCGCGCGAACTGTTTTCGTGAATTGCGCGCGCAACCAATTCCTTGCCGGTTCCGCTCTCTCCCGTGATCAGCACACGGCTCGATTGGGGGGCAACCGTCTGAATCAGCTCAAAAATCGATCGCATACGCGGGCTTTGGCCCAGGATATTGTCGAGGCCGGTCAACCGTCGCAGTTCACGCCGCAGATATCCCGCTTCTTTCTTCCACTTCAAGTTTTCCGAAACACCGTTTACCGCGCGCCGCAACTGGTCCACCAGGTCATGGTCCTTGATGACATAACGGTCGGCGCCTGCGTTAATCGCTGCAATCGCCGTGTCGACCGTCGGCACACCCGTAATTAAAAGAAAGAAGCAGTTGGGGGAAACTTCCTTCACGTATTTCAGAAGCTCCAGCCCGTCGGCTCCAGGCATGCGGACATCCGAGATCACAATGTCAAAAATCTGAGAATCGAGCTTGCGCTTCGCGGCGTCCACCGTATTGGCTACTTCGACGCGGTGGCCTTCCTTGCGAAACGTGATTTCGAGAAGTTCGCAGATCGAGCGCTCATCGTCCACGACGAGAATGTGGGCCATTTCGCGCGCCGTTTCTTTTTCCCTGGGCATTGATTTTGTCGCTTGCATACAACCCTCACGCTACGCGCGGCAGTTCGACGATAAATTCCGCGCCTTTGTCTTTTTCCGAAACCACGGTGATCCGTCCGCTGTGGGCTTGCACAATCTGATACACAATGGAAAGTCCGAGTCCCGTTCCGCCCTCGAATCCGGACTGCAGCGGCTCAAAAATCTTGGCTTTCTGCTTCGCATCGAGCCCAATGCCGGTATCCCGAAACGCCACCCGCAGCCAGAATGGGCGCTCGTCCACGCTGACCGACAGCTTGCCCCCTTCCGGCATGGCGCGCAGCGCGTTGTCGCACAAGTTCCAGAACACCTGGCGAATACGTCCCGAGTCCACACGCGCCTTAATTTCCTTTCCGTTGTATGTCTTCTCTATTTGATACTTCGTTTTGACTTCCGGTTTCTTCTCGAGCAGAGTCAGCGTCTCTTCCAGCAGGGCTCGCACATCGGCATCCTTGAATTCGTAGCTCTTCTCGTGCGAATAGTTGAGAAAGTCCGTGATGATCTGATTCAGGCGCTCCGATTCCCTGCCCACTATGCCGACGAGGTGCCTCTCGTCCTCTTCGAGGGGCGCCATACGGCCGAGTTCGCGTACCGCTCCCGCCATGGCCGTCAGGGGCTGCCGGATTTCGTGCGCGATCGCGGAAGAAAGGCGGCCCAGCGCCGCCATGCGTTCCTTGGTGGCCACTTCCTGTTCCAGCCTGCGCAGATCGGTCAAATCCTGAAAGTTGAACACGTAACCGCTGCGTTCCTGGTCCCGTGAACGCAAGAGAGAGACGCTGATGCCGAGAAACCTTTGGTGGCCATCCGGTGTCTGAAAATCAATCTCGGTGCGGAGCCCCGTTTTTTCGGTTCCATTCATCTTTCCGGGCAGCCAGAACTCTTCGTTCCAATCCTGGAGTTTCTGCCCTCGAACGTCCGCAAACTTTCTGCCCAGAATTTCTTCCCCAGTGCGGTTCAGAAGAGTAATCCTCCCATTGATGTCCGTGGTCAGAAGGCCGCCGCGCATGGAATGGATGATGTCTTCGGTGAAGTCTTGCAGATCCAGCAATTCCTCGCGTTTGGCTTCCAGCTCGATTCCCTTACGGCGCAAAGACTGCGCCAGCACGCTGCCCAAATACGCGACCAGGAGAAATCCCAGAGCGTTGCTCAGAAACCAGATGCGGACCGAGGCAGCGGAGAGCGCCGTCATGGAGCTTGACGGCAGCTTGCCGTAGTAAACAAGCATGGTCACGCCGCCCAACAGGGCGAGGCACAAGACCGCGGCCGTGTAAGCGGCACGACGCGAAAATAGAATCGTTGCGACGATGATGACCAGCAAATAGAGCGAGTTGAAGTAACTGTCCTGCAGCCCGGTCGCGTACACCACACCGGTGACCATTACCGCGTCACACGCCACATGCAAGCCGCCTTGCCAGGTGGCATGCGGCATCCAACGGACAAGAATCAGCTCAAGAATGCCGAATGTAATCCACAGAACGATGATGGGAAGAAAAAGCCGGTAAGCGCTCGAAGTCGGGAAGTACTGCGGCCACACAACGCCGACGGCCAAAATCAAAACGATGAATAGCAGGCGGACGCGCGTCAGCCAGGTTAGCCATTCCTGCGTGGTCTGAGTTTTATCCACCATCGCGCCGCACCCTCACCTAAAGTGGAACAAGGGGAGACCGCCACTGTGGCGGCCTCCCCTCGCCCGGTTCCTGCTCCACCTCCGGACGAGCTGTCCGGTCTAGTGCGAATCGCTGAGCTTTCCGATAATCGTGAACAGCGGCAAGTACATGGAAATAACAACGCCGCCGACCACCACGCCCAAGAAAACGATCATGATCGGCTCGAGAGCCGTCAGCAAGTCCTTAACCGCCGCGTCAACTTCTTCTTCGTAGAAGTCTGCGATCTTCTGCAACATGGCGTCCATGGCACCGGTCTGTTCGCCGACGCCAATCATCTGGGTCACCATGCCCGGAAACACGTCAGATTCCTTAAGAGGTTCGGTAAGCGATTTTCCTTCTTCGAGCGCTTTGCGAACCTTCAAGAGGGCGCGTTCTACGACGGCATTTCCTGCCGTTCGCGCGGTAATGTCCAACCCTTCCAGGATGGGCACGCCGGAAGAGATCAAAGTACCCAGTGTGCGGGTGAACCGTGCGACCGCAATCTTTCTCATCAAGATACCGAGTACGGGCAGCTTCAATATGACCGAGTCCAACGCGAGGCGGCCTTGCGGCGTTCCGTACCACACTTTCAACCCGATGACGCCGCCAACTCCGGCCACCACGATCAACAAGCCGAAGTAGCTGCCGATAAAGTTGCTGAGCGCGATAACGATGCGCGTCGGCAGCGGGAGTTCGACGCCCAATCCGGCAAACAGGGTCGCGAAGATCGGGACGACCTTCCAGAGTAGCAAAGTGATAACGCCGCCCGCGACTGTCAAAACGCCGACGGGGTAAACCATCGCGGACTTTACGGCACGCTGCAACTTCACGTTCTTTTCGATGTAGGACGAGAGTCGCTGCAAAATGGTGTCGAGAATACCGCCCGTCTCGCCTGCTTCCACCATGTTGGTGTAGAGGGGATCGAACACTTTGGGCGATGCCTTCATGGCCGCGGATAGCGTCGAGCCGCCCTCGACCATCTCTCGCGTGTTGGTCAGGACCTTCTGAAAGGTCTTGTTCTCCTGCTGACCGGCGAGAATCTCGAGACACTGCACCAGCGGCAAGCCGGCGTCGATCATGACCGAGAACTGGCGCGTGAAGATGGCCAGCTCCTTCGAGTCCACGCCTCCGCCGAACGTGGGGACGTTAAACTCGCGCCCCTTTTCGCTCATCTTCGACGGCGTGATCATCTGCTTCTTCAGCAGATTCTGCAGATCGGCCTTGCTCGTCGCAGTCATCTCACCGCTCACGGCTGCACCGGCGCGGTTCGTACCTTTGTATGTATAGACCGGCATAACTTACCTCCTCAGTCGGTCACGCTCTATCGCAAGCCGTTTTTCGTTTCGGCCTGCAAAACTCTTATCGCTTCCCTGCGGGGGCCTTACCGCCGCCGCTCGCTGGGGAAGTCACTCCGCGATTGATCATGTCTTGCAGCTCATCCGGGTTCGAAGACCGGGAGAGCGCTACGTCCAGGGTAATTTCCTTCTTCATATAGGAGCTCGCGAGGCCCTGGTTGAACGTTTGCATACCGGTGGTCCCCGTTCCAGTCTGCATTGCGGAGTAAATCTGGTGAATTTTGTCTTCCCGAATCAGGTTGCGGATAGCAGGCGTTGGGATGAGAACTTCCATCACCATGGCGCGCCCACGGCCATCCACGCGCGGAAGAAGGGCCTGGCAAAGAATACCTTCCAGCACCATGGAAAGCTGTGCGCGAATTTGCGGCTGCTGGTGCGCGGGAAAAACGTCAATAATACGATTGATGGTGGAAGCGGCGCTGTTCGTGTGCAGGGTAGCAAAAGTCAAGTGGCCGGTTTCCGCGATGCGTAGCGCGGATTCGATGGTTTCGAGGTCGCGCATTTCGCCGATGAGCACCACGTCCGGATCTTCGCGCAATGCGGCGCGGAGGGAGTTCGCGAAAGAGTGCGTGTCGGCGTGGACTTCGCGCTGGTTGACCAGGCACTTTTTGTGATTATGCAAGAACTCGATCGGGTCTTCGATCGTGATCATGTGCTCTTCGCGCTCGGCGTTGATCTTGTCGAGCATCGCCGCGAGTGTGGTGGACTTGCCGGAACCCGTAGGACCGGTGACCAGCACCAGTCCGCGCGGCTTGTCGCAAAGTCCGCGAACAACCGAAGGCAGACCGAGCGCGTCGAAGCCCTTGATTTCCCAGGGAATCGTTCTGAACACAGCGCCCACAGCTCCGCGCTGATTGAAAACGTTGCCGCGAAAACGCGCCAGGTTTTTCAACCCGAAGGAAAAGTCGAGTTCGAGATTTTCTTCGAAGCGGTGTTTCTGCGCATCCGTTAAAACGCTGTACGCGAGAGATTTCGTGTCGGCTGCCGTAAGAGGCGGCATATCCAGCGGACGCAGGTGGCCGTGTACGCGCACGCGCGGAGCGCTGTTCGTCGTGATGTGCAGGTCCGACCCGCCCATCTCGATCATCTTCTTCAGCAATTCACTCAGCGTAATTCCTGACATCGCTCACCTTCTTTAAAGAACCGTTTCGCGCAGGACTTCATCCAGCGTCGTCTGGCCCAAAGAGCACTTGATCAAACCGCTTCGCCGCAGCGTAATCATTCCCTGCTCGATGGCTTTCTTCTTCAGCTCCAAGGCCGACGCGCCGACCAGAATGAGCTCGCGCAGCTCGTCGTTGATTTCCATTACCTCGTACAGACCTGTGCGGCCCTTGTACCCGCCCTTGTTGCAGGTCGTGCAGCCCTTGCCGTGATAAATTTTTGTGGTCTTTACTTCTTCCGGCGTGTACCCCGCGTCAATCAGCGCCTGTTCCGGAATTTCCAGTTGCTCCTTGCAATTCACGCAAATGCGGCGCACAAGACGCTGCGCGCAAATCAGGTTCACGGAAGTAGCCACGAGGAACGGCTCAATGCCCATGTTCATCAAACGGCTGATGGTCGACGGTGCATCGTTCGTGTGCAACGTCGAAAGCACCAAGTGGCCTGTGAGCGCGGCTTTCACGCCGATTTCCGCCGTTTCGAAATCTCGAATCTCTCCGACCAGAATGATGTTCGGGTCTTGCCGCAAGAAGGCGCGCAACGCTGCGGCAAAGTTCAGACCGATCTGCTCTTTCATCTGAACCTGGTTGATGCCGCCCAACTGAAATTCGACCGGGTCTTCGGCGGTCATGATGTTCGTGTCGACCTGGTTCAACCGCGCAACCGAAGAATAGAGAGTGTTGGTTTTGCCCGAACCCGTCGGCCCCGTGACCAGCACCATGCCGTACGGCTTCAGAATGTTGCGTTCGAATTTTTTCAGCGATTCCTGCTCGAAGCCGAGCTTGGTCATGTCCAGCCGCAGGTTTTCCTTGTCCAGCAACCGCAGCACGATTTTTTCGCCGTAAAGCGTCGGCACCGTGGAAACGCGGAAGTCCAGCTCCTTGCGCTTGCCGTCGGCCTTGTACTTGATCATGATGCGGCCGTCTTGCGGCAGGCGCTTTTCGGCGATATCCAGCTTCGCCATGATCTTCATACGGCTCGTGATGGCGTCCTTCAATTTCAGCGGCGGATTCATCACCGTCTGCAATTGTCCGTCAACGCGAAACCGCACGCGCATTTCCGTTTCATAAGGCTCGACGTGAATATCGCTCGCGCCGCGCTTGACCGAGTCCGTCAAAATCAGGTTCACGAGCTTGATGATTGGCGCTTCGTCCGCGGCTTTTTCAAGGGCGGCCGCGTCCATTTCCGCTTCGTCGGCAGCCAGCTCCAGCTCCTCGTCTTCGCTGACGAGATCCTTCATCAAGTTGGAAAGCTCTTCTCCGTTGGCCCCCGCGCCGCCATAGAAACGCGAAATCGCTTCCGCAATCGCCGATTCGGATGCAACCACCGGTTCCACGTTGAAGCCGGTCATGAACTTCACGTCGTCCATCGCGAACACGTTCGTCGGGTCCGTCATCGCGATCGTCAGCACGGAACCGACGCGCGACAGCGGAATCACTTGATAGCGCAGAGCCGTGTCTTGCGGGATGAGCCGGATCACGTTCGGATCAATTTCGTAATATTTCAAATTAATGGACGGCACGCCATACTGGCGCGAAAGCACACCCGTGATGTCATCGTCTGTAATGAACCCGAGTTTCGTCAGGCAGCTGCCCAGCTTGCCGCCGTTCGAACGCTGGAACTCCAGCGCCTTTTGGAGCTGGTCCTGCGTGATCAGGTTTTCTTTAACCAATATTTCGCCTAAGCGGACAGACATCCACGGTGCTCCAGATAAAAAAGCGACCCAGCGCTCAAGTTAACAAAGTCCTGCGCCTCCTGCTGCCAGAAATTGTCTCTTCGTTCTGAACTCGCTAATACCTGTACGCAAGGACAGGCACAGAGCGCAAGTAGTGCTTTAGTACCACGGTTCTTTGGCAGGAGCGCTTTTCGAAGCGGCCCTCTGTGCTCTTGCCGAGCTGCCGCTTCTTGACTACTCCCTGTACGGTGGCTATCTTCGACCTTGGTATGGCTTCGCCTTTTCGTTTGCCAAAATCTGTCCACGAAACTGTTCGCGTGACCAAAAGTGTCCCCGATGCGATCTTAGCCGGTGGTAGCGCTCATTTTCGGAAGGAAGCGCCCCCACTGGAAGAATACTTCCGCAAATTGTTTGATGCGCATGGACCGCAACATTGGTGGCCTGGCCGTTCGCGATTCGAAATCATTATCGGCGCAATTCTCACGCAAAGCACTTCGTGGACGAATGTCGAGACCGCGGTCAGGAATTTGCGCGCTGCTCGTCTTCTGACTCCACTCGCCATCGAAAATATTCCGCTCGCGAAACTTGCCATGCTGATTCGCCCTTCCGGCTACTTTCGACAGAAGGCCAAAAAGCTGAAAACCTTCACGCAGTTTCTCTTTTCGGCTTACGGCGGTTCCCTGACCCGCATGTTTCGAACGCCGACACCGGCGCTCCGCGACCAACTCCTGTCCGTCCACGGCATTGGTCCGGAAACCGCCGACTCCATCCTTCTCTACGCCGGCGAGCATTCCGTCTTCGTCATTGATGCGTACACTCGGCGCATTCTCGAACGCCACGGTCTGGCAACTCCAGCGCACTCCTATGAAGATCTCCGTTCCCTGTTCGAATCGAACCTTCCCCGCGACCCGCAACTCTTCAATGAGTTTCACGCCTTGATCGTCCGCACGGGTAAGCATTATTGCCGCAAGACGAGTCCCGCGTGCACGGCGTGTCCTCTAAGCGCCTTCTTGCCGCAGAGCGCCACGCGATGACCTCCACCACCCCGCGCCAGCGCCTCCAATTAATTGTTGGCGGCATCGTGCTCACGCTGCTGCTCGCCGCGGTGTTCACGCTCGGCTCGCTTGACGCGCCGTTCGAGCCGCGCAGTTGGCGCGATGTCCTCACACTCTACGCCGTTTCCTCTTTTATTACCGCGCTGCTCATGGTTTTCGCGCTTGTTCTCGTGCGGAGCACGCTGCGCCTCTGGGCAGAACGCAGCCGCGAACAACTCGGCGCCCGCTTCAAATCAAAAATGGTTGTTGGAGCGTTGGCCATCTCCCTGCTTCCCGTTCTTTTCATGTTTTTCGTCAGCTACTCTCTCCTCAACCGAACCCTGGGCCGCTGGTTTCCGCGTCCCCTCGAAATCGCCGCGGAACAAAGCGCCAGCCTCATCTCCGAAATGGGCAAATCGGAATTTCAGCGCTTAACGAACGCTGCGGTCGCAACTAGCAAGCTTTTTGAAAAGCGGGATTTTTCAATCGATGCGGGAACGGCGATGCCATGCAGTGCCGCAGATGCATTCTGGCAAGTGGATGCGAAGGGTTCTGCTAGCCGGTCCTTTGAATGTGCGTCACTTCAAAATGAAGCTGGAAGTCCGTCTTCTCCCGACACGATTCACGCTGCCCCGGTTTTCAAACAAAAGCTACCCAGCGGCGCGCAATTATGGTTTGCGAATGGACACTTATTTCTCGCAGCGAGCGCCCCGCTTAAAAAAGATGAACTGGCATTTGCCGCCCGCCGGGTTCCCAGCGACTTCGCGATAAAACTCGCCGAAATCCAGCTGCAAACCGCCGCCTACGACCAGGAAAAACAGCATCTCCGCGCGCTGAAGCGTCAGCTGCTCCTCATTCTCGTCTTCTTCACGGTTCTTCTCTTCTTTGCGCTACTTTGGGCCGGTCTCTATCTCGCAAAACAAGTCACCGTCCCCATTGCCGCCCTAGCCGAAGGCACGCGCGAAGTCTCCAGTGGCAATTTCGAATACCAGGTCCCTGAGCAATCTCAAGACGAACTGGGCATTCTCGTTCGCTCCTTCAACGCGATGACCACGCAACTCCGCGATTCGCGCTCCCAGATCGATCAGTTCACGCGCAATCTCCAACAAGCCGTCCAGGAACTCGAACGTCGTCGCCAGCTCATGGAAACCGTTCTCGAAAGCATCCCTACCGCCGTGCTATCGCTCGACACCGAAGGCCGCATTCTTCGCACCAATTCCGCAGTCGCTCGGATTTTTGGAGAAGCCGCACCCCAGGCCGCGACCCTCGACGCGCTCCTTGGCCATGACTCTTCCCACGTCGTGCAAACCCTGATGCGCCGCTCGCAACGCATGGGCGTCGTTTCCCGTGAGGTAGAACTGGTGGTCTCTGGCCGCGTCTTGCACGCCGCCGTTACTGTCAGCTCCCTCGGCCCGCGCCGCGCCAACACCGGTTATGTTTTGGTGGTGGACGATCTGACCGAATTGCTCCTTGCGCAAAAATCCGCGGCCTGGCAGGAAGTCGCCCGCCGCATCGCCCACGAAATCAAGAACCCGCTCACCCCCATCCAGCTCTCCTCCCAGCGTCTGATTCGCCACATGCAGCGCCGCACGGAGTCCGAAACCGCCGAGCCGCTCGACCCCGAGCTTAGCCGCCTGGTCGCTGAGTGCTCTCACCTGATCGAGCGCGAAGTTGGCACACTCTCTGCCCTTGTCAACGAATTTTCCCAATTCGTTCGCTTCCCCTCCGCAAAACTCGAAACCGCTACCGTCAACAACATTGTGCGCGAAGCGCTCGAAGTTTTCTCTGGCCGCCTCGATGGCATCCTGCTCTCTTCTTCGCTCGCCGAAGCGCTTCCCGCCATTCGTGCCGACGCCGGCCTTCTCCGCGGCGTCATCATCAACCTCATCGACAACGCCGCCGAAGCGCTCGAAGCTTCTTCCGCCAAAAACATTCGCGTTCTCACTCGTTTCAACTCCGAATCGGATTCCGTGGAAATCGTCGTCGAAGACACTGGCCATGGCATCTCGCCTGCCGATAAGGACAAACTCTTTCTTCCGCATTTCTCCACAAAAGACCGCGGCACCGGCCTCGGCCTTGCCATCGCCTCCCGCATCGTCGCTGAGCACAATGGCCTGCTCCGCGTCGAAGACAACTCTCCCGTGGGCTCCCGCTTCGTCTTGGAACTTCCAACAGCCGAAGTCGTTTCCCCCTCCGCATAGTGTTCCTCATGTAGTGGGCAGAAGCCGCGGGCCGCATTGTCTTCGTAGCGCCGGGCTTTAGCCCGGCATCTTCGCCT
>JAFDVY010000102.1 GCA_018268785.1 Acidobacteriota bacterium
CTCTTCCAGGATCTTCACCATGCCCCAGTAGTCTTTCAAGGCATGCAGGCGCGTCCAGGGGAGCACGTATCGCCCCGTTTCGGGGTCGCGATACTGCGGCTGGTGCATGTGCCAGAGCAAAACGAGGTTGATTCGGTTCATTGCGCCCGCCGCATCCAGCGCCGCGGGTGCGCCATGTTACACTCTGCATTCGCCTCATGCGCATCCTGGATCGTTACATCGTCCGCGAAGTATTTCGCCATGCGCTCCTGGGCCTCGTTGTCTTCACGTTCGTTTTTTTCGTTCCTCAACTTGTCCGCCTGATGGAGTTAGTGGTCCGCCATTCCGGTTCTGGCGGCCAGCTTGTGAAACTCTTCTTGTGCCTCTTCCCCGGTGTGCTTGCGTTCACCGTGCCGATGGCCATTCTCGTGGGCGTATTGCTGGGCCTGGGCCGCATGTCCGCCGACAGTGAAATCATCGCTCTCACCGCGCTCGGCATTGGCCGCACGCGCATCCTGCTTCCCGTTGCCGTGCTTGCCCTCACCGGTGTATTCCTCACCGCTTCGATGACTCTGTGGATTGGCCCGCTTTCGCTGCGCAGTTTCCGTTCCATTGAAGCCGATCTCATCGCCAACCAGGTTTCCTTCCAGGTACAGCCGCGCGTCTTCGACGAGCGTTTTCCCAAGACAGTACTTTACGTCAACGACGTCTCCGCAAGCGGGACACAATGGCACGGTGTGTTCTTGGCGGAAGCCGGGGATCAGAACGGTTCGCAGCTCACCCTGGCGGAAAATGCGATTGTAATTGCCGAACCGCAACTCGGCAAGTTGGAGCTGCATCTGCAAGGCGGGGCAACGCACGAATTTTCCCGGCAAGACCCGAATCATTACTCGGTGACGCAATTCGGGCGAAGCGATCTGCCGATTGAAGTGACCGGCTTTTTGCCTGCAAAAGAGCGTTCTCTGAGCAATCAGGAGCGCACGGTTTCGCAACTGTGGAAGGACAATACTTCCGCATGGCGGGAAGCGCGTGTAGAGCTTAACCGCAGAATCGCCTTTCCGTTTGCATGCGTGTTCTTCGCTTTAGTTGCTGTGCCTCTCGGCTCCCAGCCGCGTCGCGGAGGGCGCGCCGCGGGCACGCTACTCGCCGTCTTGTTAATCGCTTCGTACTACCTGCTCTTTGTTTTTGGCACCGGACTGGCGCGGCAAGGTGCGGTCCCCATTCCGGTTGGAATCTGGATCGCCAATCTCGCGCTGGGAATCCTGGGACTTATCCTGCTTCCCCGCATGGAGCAACTTCGTGGCGATAGCAAATGGCTCTCCGGTTTTGCGCGCTGGCGAACCTGGGCGCGCTTTTTCCGGCGTCGCAAAGCGGCGCGGGAGCGGGAGATTTCCGCCGCCCGCTCCCAGAATGGGTCTCGCGAAAGCGAAGTTCCCGTCCAGCAAAGCAACAGCTTCCCGCGGCTGATGGATATTTATCTGCTGCGGCGTTTTCTCTCGTACTTTCTACTCTTGATGGCCACGTTTGTTTTTCTGTTTGAAACTTTCACATTTTTCGAGCTTCTGGACGATATTGCCCGCCACCGGATTCCCTTTCTTGTTGTCGTCAACTATTTTCGCTACCTTGCGCCGCATCTGTCCTACCAGCTTGCCCCGCTGGCCGCCCTCGTGGCTGTACTCGTGACGCTTGGCGTGATGAGCAAGAACAACGAGATTACGGCCTGCAAAGCAAGCGGGATCAGTCTCTACCGGCTCGCTGTGCCTCTGCTGCTCGCCGGCCTGACTCTCGCTACGGTAATGGTGATCCTGGACGACACGTATTTGCCCTATGCGAACCAGCGGCAAGACGCTCTGCGCAACCAGATCAAAGGCAAGCCGGCGCAGACGTATACGCGGCCGCAGCGCTGGATCTTCGGCGAGGACTCGAAGATCTATAATTACGATCTTTTCGATTCCACCCAGAATCTCTTCGGCGGACTAACGGTGCTCGAAGTAGATCCCGCCACGTTCCACCTCAAACGCCGCATCTTTGCGAATCGGGCCCGCTGGTCGGCGCAACAAAACGTGTGGATCCTGGAAAATGGCTGGATACGCGATTTCGCTGACGGCACTGTTTCCAACTATCAGCCATTTGCCGCCACCGCTCTGGCTGAATTAAAAGAGCCGCCGGCCTACTTCAATCGGCAGGTCCTGCAGGCGTTTCAGATGAGTTGGGATGAGCTGAGGGTTTACATTGACGGACTGCAACGTGCCGGCTTTGACGTTTCTGCATTGCGTGTTCAGTGGCACAAGAAACTGGCCTATCCGCTGATTGCACCGGTGAGCATGTTGCTTGCGATTCCCTTTGCGTTACTGGTGGGAATGCGCGGCGCGCTGGGCGGCGTAGCCATGGGCGTGGGAATCGCCATTGTGTATTGGGCGGCTTCGGCGCTTCTTGAGGCCATGGGCGGCGTCGGACAATTGCCGCCTCTTCTGGCGGGCTGGTCTCCGGACTTGATTTTCTTTTTCTTCGGGATGTACTTCTTCTTCAAAATGCCGACGTAACCGGGTTACGCGCCGCGTTTGCTGCCGTCGTTCAGCTTCCAGTTGATCTTGTGCATCATTCCCAGGAGAACCTCGGCATCGGCGGCCTCGAAATCCATCCGCCGCAGCATGCGCCTGAGTTTTTCCCCGGCCAATTGGCCTGTCTTGGGGTTGATATATTCGCTCTCCCGCAGGGCCGCGAGCATCTCTTCGGCAACACGTTCGATCGTGCCCAGAGATGCGGGAGTCCGCTTTTCCGCCCGGGCCTCGATTCCTCCCCCGCGCACCAGTTCGTACAGGCAAATGGCCACGGCCTGGCCCAAATTCATGGATTGGTGCTCTTTGCGCGTAGGGATATGCAGCACCCAGTGGCAGTGGCTCAAAGCCTCGTTGGAAAGCCCCCATTTCTCGGAGCCAAACAGCAAAGCTACGTTTGAATGGCGCGACCTGCTGCGAATTGGGGCTGCCGCTTTGGCCAGCGTCTTGAGCGGTTGTTGCAACTGGCGGTGTCGGACGGCCGTGGTGCCAACGGCCAAAGCGCAGTCCGCGATCGCTTCGGCTACCGTTCCGTACTCCTGTGCGGCTTGAAGTACGGGGGAAGCGCCCACGGCGGACTTTGCGTCGCGGTACGCCACTTCATAGGGATTTACGACCCGCAATCGAGAAAATCCAAAGTTGCTCATCGCGCGAGCGGCGGCGCCAATGTTCAAGGGATTTCGCGGAGCCACAAGAACCACGCGGAGATCGGTTATGGAAGAATTCATCGAAGTTTAGTGTAAAGCATGAACCGGAAATGCCGCACTGTGAGGCAAGAAAAGAAAATAGAAGTACAACTTTAACTTCGATTCTTAAAACAAAAAGCCGCCGGTGCGAGCTTTTATTTCAACGAACCGGCGGCTTCAAGTAATGCTTTAAGGAACTTGCTCGACTATTTTCTTATTTCTTCTTCTTGGCTTTCTCAGCTTTTGCGGCTTGCTCCTCTTCCACCATCGCCTGTGCAGCAGCGAGCCGCGCAACGGGCACGCGGAACGGGGAGCAACTCACATAAGTGAGTCCGATGCGATGGCAGAATTTCACGCTATCCGGGTCTCCGCCATGTTCGCCGCAAATGCCGAGCTTGATGTGTGGGCGAGTCTTCCGTCCTCTTGCCACGGCCATTTCCATCAACTGGCCCACGCCAGTCTGATCCACCGTGGCGAACGGATTCTTCTTCACGATTTCCAGCTCCTGATAAGGGCCGAGGAAGGATCCAGAATCGTCGCGACTCATACCGAGAGTGGTTTGCGTCAAGTCGTTTGTGCCGAAGCTGAAGAATTCGGCCGATTGGGCGATCTCGTCAGCCGTCAGCGCGCCCCGCGGGACTTCGATCATGGTGCCGACGAGGTAGTTCAGCTTGACCTTCTTTTCATTCATGACTTCCTTGGCCACGCGATGGACGACTTCGACCTGGAGGTCGAGTTCCCTCTTGAAGCCAACGAGAGGGATCATGATCTCGGGGTTTACTTTAATGCCCAGCTTCTGCACATCCGCAGCAGCCTCAAAGATTGCGCGAGATTGCATTTCGGAGATTTCCGAATAGACAATCCCGAGCCGGCAACCGCGGAAACCAAGCATCGGGTTAAATTCATGTAATTCTTGAACTCGCTGTTTGATCTTCTCAACGGGCACGCCCATCTTTTTCGCGAGGTCGCCCTGGGCTGCGCCTTCGTGCGGCAAGAATTCGTGCAGCGGAGGATCGAGGAAGCGGATCGTGGCCGGACGTCCTGCGAGTTCCTTGAACATGCCGCTGAAGTCTTCTCGCTGATAAGGAAGAATCTTCGCCAAGGCTTGCTGACGATGTTCCTTGGTGTCGGCAAGAATCATCTCGCGCATCGAGTCGATTCGATTGCCTTCAAAGAACATGTGCTCGGTTCGGCAGAGGCCGATGCCGCTGGCTCCGAACGCGACGGCGTGCGCCGTCTGCTCCGGCGTGTCGGCGTTGGTGCGGACACTCATCCGAGTCGCCTTTGCGCACCAGTCCATTAGCTTCTTGAAGTTTTGGTACGTCGGGCTCTTGCCGGCGTCCAGGGACTTTTCGATAAGCACTTGAACGATTTCCGACGCGGCGGTAGGAATCTGGCCAGCGTACACTTCGCCAGCAGTGCCATTGATCGAGAGATAGTCGCCTTCTTTGTACGTGGTTCCATCCACGATCATCGTCTTGGCCGCATAGTCGATTTGCAAGGCAGCAGCTCCGCAGACGCAGACTTTGCCCATTTGGCGTGCGACGAGAGCGGCGTGCGAGCTGACACCGCCCTTTGCCGTGAGGATGCCTTCCGCGGCAATCATTCCGCGCAGATCTTCCGGCGAAGTTTCGTTGCGGACGAGGAGTACCTTCTCTCCACGCTCAGCGGCCTGGACGGCGCGATCGGCGTTGAGATACATGCGGCCGGTTGCGGCGCCGGGCCCTGCTGGCAAGCCTTTCGCAATGACCTTTGCGGCTGCCACAGCCTTGCGGTCGAACACGGGCGCGAGAACTTGATCCAACTGGTCGGCGGGAACGCGCTTGATCGCGGTCTTCCAGTCGATCAGCTTTTCCTTTTCCATTTCGACAGCGAAGCGGACCGCGGCAAGGCCAGTGCGTTTGCCATTGCGGGTCTGCAGCATGAAGACCTTGTTCTCTTGAATGGTGAACTCGAAGTCCTGTACGTCCTTAAAGTGTTTCTCGAGCTTTATGCGGATGCCTTCGAGCTCTTTGAAAGCTCCCGGCATGTAATTTTTCAAATTGGCAACGGGTTCAGGAGTGCGTACCCCCGCGACAACGTCTTCTCCCTGCGCGTTGATCAAAAATTCTCCGTAGAAAACCTTTTCGCCGGTAGCCGGATCGCGCGTGAAGGCTACGCCGGAACCAGACTTGTCTCCCGTGTTGCCGTACACCATGGCCTGCACGTTGACGGCTGTGCCCCACTCGGAAGGAATGTTGTACTTCCTCCGATAGACGATGGCACGATCGTTCATCCAGGAACCGAACACGGCGCCGACGGCGCCCCAGAGCTGTTTCCAAATATCTTGCGGAAACTCGGAGCCAGTGCGCTCCTTGATGAGTTTCTTGAAGCGGATGACCATTTCCTGCAGATCGGCCACCGTGAGTTTTGGGTCGTCGATTTCCGCGTGATACCGCTCGTGCTTCAGCGCGTGAATGACGACTTCAAACGGTTCGTGGTCTTCGTTGGGGCGCTTCTGGACGCCCATCACGACGTCGCCGTACATTTGAATGAAGCGGCGATAACAATCCCAAGCGAAGCGTTCGTTTTTGGTGGCCTTGGCGAGAGTGACGACGGTTTCGTCATTCAAGCCGAGGTTGAGAATCGTATCCATCATTCCCGGCATGGAATCACGGGCGCCGGAGCGAACGGAAACAAGCATCGGCATTTTGCTCTTGTCGCCGAATTTCGTCCCCATGACTTTTTCGACCTTGGCGACAGCGGCTTTGACTTGCGCGTCGAGCACCTTCGGGTAGGACTTCTTGTTGCCGTAGTAGTAGGTGCAAACTTCCGTGGTGATGGTGAAGCCTGGGGGAACGGGAAGGCCAATGCGACTCATCTCGGCAAGCCCTGCGCCCTTACCTCCGAGGAGGGCGCGCCAGGAACCCTCTCCTTCCGCTTTTCCTGCCCCGAACGAATAAACCCATTTCGTCACTGTATGCCTCTCATGCGATTTGGAATGTGGTACTTCAAAACAAAAACCATGATTCAAAACAAGTTTCTTGAAGTGAATCCCTTTTCCAGGCGTCGGCGTGCCGACACGCAGCGGGAGAATTTAGAATTTGATAGTTAAAGTAAAACTTCATGTCTCTAATTCTTGCCTTCTCCGCCCAGTTCGGAAAAATCCGCTATCGTCGAGAACTCGCGGAGCAGTTCGCTTAGCAACGCAAGTCGATTTTTCTTTACCGCTTCGTTCTCCGCCATGACCATCACCTGCTCGAAGAAACGATCGACTTCAGGACGCAGTGAAGCAATCACTTCCAAAGCCTCTTTGTAATGCCCCGCGCGCTTTTGCTCTTCGACCTTCGGCCCGGCTTTGCGCATTGAGGCGAAGAGCGTGCGTTCCGCGTCACCTTCAAAGAGGTCCGTCTGGATGTGCACCCCTTCCGCTTGCTTGCCGGCCTTCTCCAGAATCTTGCGGATTCGCTTGAAGGAGACGGTGAGCGGCTCGAAGTTTTTGGATTTGCGAATTGCGCGCAACGCTTCCAGCCGCTTGCGCGCGTCCACGAGATCGTCGGCGCCAGCGCGAAACACGGCGTTCACTTCGTCGTACTCGAATCCGTCCTTTTCGCGAAATACGTAACGCGCTCTGTCGCGCAGGAAGTCGAGGATCTGCGCCTCTTGTTCCGGCGTCACGGATTTCTTGGGTGCGTGCGTAAGCAATACTTTGAGCGCTTGGCTTACCGCTAGCGACAGCGACAACGGCAGTTTTTTCTCCAGGACGATTTTTACAATTCCCAGCGCAGCCCTGCGCAAAGCAAAGGGATCGCTCGAACCGCTGGGTACGACGCCCACGGCAAAGCACCCGGCGACAGAATCGAGCTTGTCCGCAATGGCCACGGCGCAGCCGGTCAGGTTGCGCGGCACGGGATCGTCCAGCCCAACAGGCAGGTAGTGATCGTAAATGGCATCGGCAACTTCTTCCGGTTCGCCCTGGGATTTGGCGTACAGCCCGCCGACGACGCCTTGCAGTTCCGTAAACTCGCGAACCATCTCGGTTGCGAGGTCGCATTTTGCGAGCTCGGTAGCGCGATCCGCTTCAGCGACGTGCGCCTGGACGAGGCCAAGGTTGAACCACTGTTCGGCCAGCCAGCGCGCAATGGCGCGCATGCGCTCGACTTTGTCCTTGTAGCTGCCGAGCCGCGATTCGTAGGTGACGCGTTCGAGCTTCGGCAGATAGTCGGCCAGCCGACATTTTTGATCGGACTCCCAGAAGAAGCGGGCGTCGGCAAAGCGTGCGCGCAGTACCTTTTCGTGGCCAACGCGGGTGAGTCCTTTGGGGTCCTTGTCGAGATTGATGACGGCCAGGAAATTCGGAGCCAAGTCCCCGCCACGCTTCTCGACTGCGAAATATTTTTGATGGCCGCGCATTACCGTAATAAGAATTTCGTCAGGCAGGGACAGGAACGCCGGATCGAATTTTCCTTCAATCACCGTCGGGTACTCGCTCAAGTAACTCACGAGCTTCAGCAATTCTGCGTCTTCATGAACTTTGTAGCTACCCTTCTTTGCCAGGGCCGCCAGTTCCTTTTCGACCTTTTCGCGGCGCGCCGATGCGCGGACGATCACGCCGTTTGCGCGCAATTTTTTTTCGTAGTCGGCAAAGCTTTTTACGCGAATTCTGGAGGCGCCCAGGAATCTGTGCCCCGCCGTTTCGGTCCCGCCCGTAAGCTCTGCGAACTTGAACTTAAGAGGCTTGCCGTCGAAAATCCCGACGAGCCATCGCACAGGTCGAATGAACCTGGCGCCAGAAAGACCTGTCCACGTCATGGTCTTTGGCCAGTAGATGTCATGGATTACGCGGGGCAGGATATCAAGGAGTATCTGCTCCGTGCTTCGGCCACGCTTGATTTGCTTCGCGGCAAGGTACTCGCCCTTCTGGGTCTGGATACAGTAGACATCGTGCAGGGCAACTCCCTGCTTCTCGGCAAAGCTTACTGCCGCGCGTGTCGGCGCGCCGACAGCGTCGTAGGCAACCGACTTCGGCGGACCTGTAACCTCACTCACCAAATCGGCTTGTTTCGTTCTGAGTCCCCGAACCCACGCCGTCAACCGCCGCGGAGCGCTGTACGTCTCCACGCTTACGCAATCCGCCATGTTCTCTGCGGTCAATAATTTTTCAATTCCGCTGCGGAGTTCTTCCTCGGCGCGCGGCAGCATCCCGGCTGGAATCTCTTCGCAGCCAATTTCAAGCAGCAGCTCGGCGCGACGTTCTTCCGCCTTCTTTACGGAACGCTTCATGAGCGCACCGCCAATTCTCTTGTGCCGCTGATTTGCTCCAAGTAGGACTGCGCCGTTCGGCAGGCCACCGCTCTTACGCGGGCCATTAATGCCGCTCTTTCGGTCGTGGAAATCACGCCGCGGGCGTCCATCAAGTTGAACAGGTGCGAGCACTTCAGACAGTGGTCATACGCGGCAAGCAGCGGGTAGCGTACGCGTTCTTTTTCCTGCGCCTTCGGCCAGCCTTCCAGCAACTCTTTGGCTTGCTTCTCGTGCAGTTCAAATTCCGAGCGAATCGCCTTTGCGTCGCTCCGGTCGAAACTGTATTCGGAAAATTGCTGTTCCTCCGCCAGCCGGATATCGCCGTAAGATTTGTCGTCGGACCAGCGCAAGTCGTATACGCTCTCGACCCCTTGCAGGAACGCACAAATGCGTTCCAGGCCGTACGTCAGTTCGACGGAAATTGGATCAAGGTCCACTCCACCGCTCTGCTGAAAGTACGTGAACTGAGTGATCTCAAGCCCATCAAGAAGCACTTGCCAGCCGATGCCCCACGCGCCAAGTGTGGGCGACTCCCAGTTGTCTTCCTCGAATCGAATGTCATGCTCTTTCAGATTTAGGCCAATCGCTGCGAGGCTCTTCAAGTAGATGTCCTGAACATCCGCGGGCGACGGTTTGAGGATCACCTGAAATTGCGAGTGTTTGTACAAGCGATTGGGATTCTCGCCATAGCGACCGTCGGCGGGCCGACGGCTTGGCTGCACGTAGGCGACACGATAGCCGCCCGAACCGAGCACCCGCAAGAATGTCTCGGGATGCATCGTGCCCGCGCCAACTTCCGTGTCGTAGGGCTGCTGAAGCACGCATCCTTGTTTTACCCAAAAATGCGAAAGGGTGAGAATTAGATCCTGAAAATTCAGGCCAACTTTTTTCTCAAGCTTTACTTTAGATTTCAATTCGACTCCAGCATTTCTCTGGTAAACAACTTTCGTTCCGTGTGCAGTTCGATCCAATTCAAAAACATTTCTCTGAATTCCTTCAGCGCGTTCTCATCTCTCTCATCCACAGTAAGGTCTTCCAGTCTTGCCAGAAAGCGGATGCTGAATTCCCTGCCTGCCGATGAGACCGGCTTCATTCCAGGCTTTCTGCAACCGCCACAGTACAGCCCATCAAAGAGAGCTGACTGCTGCGCAGGTTCATCACCAAAAGATTTGCCGCAACTCGCGCAGCGATCGAGTGGCGGAAGCCATCCGCCAAGCTTCACGGTCCAAAACGCAAAGTACGCCAGCGGCAATTTCCAATCGCCGCGCCGCTCGGTCTCCCGCGCCGTCAACAAAAGGAGGCGAAACATCGAGTCCGCCACTTCCTGTTCCGGCAAGACACGCTCGGCAATCTCGCTGATGGCCGCTAGCCCAGTGCTCAGTGCATAGTCAGCCTGCGCCTTATGGAACGACTCCAGCAATTCGCACTGCTGGATTCGCACCAGATCCCGCGTTTCTTTCTCGACGTACCAGATCTGCACGTGAGAGAGCAATTCGAGCGAAGAGCCATACCGGTTCTTCAGTCTGCGGGCTCCGCCAGCTACTCCCCGAATTCGACCGGAGGTACGCCCAAAGAAGCTAACCAGGCGGTCCGCTTCGCCCAGCGGGAACGTCTTCAGAATGATGGCTTCTGTTTCCCGGGCGGGCATGAACGGTCGGCGTGCCGACTCTGGCTCGCCATTTCCGCGCAATCCTGCACAACTCGCGCGCGAATGCGAACCAGAATTTTTATCACACGCGCGAGCCTCGCGCAATGCTTCACGCACATCATTTCAAAAATTTGCACGCCCGAATGCGGAAAACAGGCGCACTCTGCCGAAATGCCGCGTGAAATTATTCTGTTAACCGGGCAATCTGCCTCGGTCGGATTATCGGACGTGCAAATCCGCTTGCATCCCTTCCCTGTTTCGCTACCCTGCCAAGGACCATTCGCGCGCCATGTTCATTCCTCTCAGGGACGAAAACCCGACCCGCATCACGCCGTTCATCAACTACGCGCTCATCATTGCGAACTCAATTGTCTTCCTTTATGAAATCACCCTGCCGCACCGAGCCCAGGCGTCGCTGGCAATGGTGTATGGGACGGTCCCTGTCCGTTTTGTGCATCTCCTCTCCGGCCACGGTCATTTCGAGGCCACCTTACTTCCCCTGTTTACCAGCATGTTCCTGCACGCGGGGTTCGCGCATCTGCTGGGCAACATGCTTTTCCTTTGGATCTTCGGCGACAATGTCGAGGAGTTCTTTGGGCACATCGGGTACCTGGCCTTCTATTTGTTTTGTGGCGTTGCCTCCGGCCTGGCCCACGTTTTCTTCAACCTGCATGCAAACGTTCCGGCGGTGGGTGCGAGCGGCGCCATCTCCGGTGTTATGGGCGCGTACATCCTGCTTTTCCCGCGCGCGCGCATCTTAACGCTGGTGCTCATTTTTCTTGTCCCGATTCCAGCTTTCCTGATTTTGGGTTACTGGTTCCTTCTGCAATTCGCGGCTGGTGTCAGCTCGTTTGGAGCGATGGCCACGGGCGGCGTTGCCTGGTGGGCGCACATCGGAGGATTTTTGACGGGACTGCTGATCACCGCGTTCGTCAATCGGGAAAGGCGTTGAATCCTGCGCACCCAAGCAATCCAAACAGAAGTAATGTTTTACTTTAGATTTACGGCAAAGGCGGGTTTCAACCAACTCTCGCGGCTATCCAATCGCCTACTTCCATCGTTTTCCGATCGCCCCCCAAATCAGGCGTTACAAAATTTTCCCGAAGCGCGGCGCGCGTGGCTGCGCGAAGCTTTTCCGCTTCCTGCTTCCAGCCCAAGAACTCCAGCATCATGGCCGAAGTCAATACAGACCCAAGCGGATTCGCAATGCCCTTGCCTGCAATGTTCGGTGCGGAGCCATGCACCGGCTCGAACAAGGAAGTCTTCCCCGGATGGATATTCCCCGAGGGGGCCAGTCCCAACCCGCCGGCAAGTTGAGCGCCGAGGTCGCTTATGATGTCGCCAAAGAGATTGCAGGTCACAATCACGTCGAACTGCCGGGGATCGCGAACGACTTCCATCGCCAGGGTATCAATATAAAGGTGGCGCGATTCGATATCCGTGTATTCTTGCCTCACTTCCTTAAAAACGCGCTGCCAGAGATCATGGGCAAACGTCATGGCATTGGACTTGTCGCTCATGCAGACGCGCTTCAATCCCTGTTTGCGGGCATAGTCAAAGGCGTGGCGAATGATTCTTTCCACACCCTTGCGCGAATTCACATCCTCCTGAACAGCGATCTCGTCCGCAGTATCCTTCTTAAAAAACCCACCTACGCCGACATATAATCCTTCGGTGTTTTCCCGAAAAACCATGAACTTCACGTCCTCTTCTTTACGGTCGCGAAGGGGAGTGAGTCGATTGTGGAAGAGTTCGACTGGCCGGGCATTCACATAGAGGTCCAATTTAAAGCGGAGCCCAAGCAAGATGTCCGCGGCATGTTGATTGCCCGGCACGCGTGGATCGCCCAGAGCGCCAAAGAGGATCGCGTCAAACTCGTCGCGCAGCATCTCCACCGCGCCAGCGGGGAGTGTTACACCCTCGCGCAAGTATTTGTCCGCGCCCCAATCCAATTCGACAAATTCAAGTGGTCGTCGCGCCGACATCGTTGCCGCGCGAATCACCTTAACGGACTCTGGCGTGACTTCTTTCCCGATGCCGTCGCCGGGAAGCACGGCAATGCGCGCTGCCGGCCCGCCATTTCTCATTGGGATTCCTGCCAAGACAATTCCTCCCGCTTCGGATTGCGCGAAGCCTTTGCTCGAACTAGCCGCCGAGGACTTCTTTTCGGACTGTCAGTGCATCAATCCGATTCATGCGC
>JAFDVY010000103.1 GCA_018268785.1 Acidobacteriota bacterium
GGAACCATGTGCCTTCGATCTTCCACCAGGGATTTGTACCCTTTAGACCGGTCTCGAAAGTATTGCCATCGGAAAGCTCGACCTTCTGATTAGCCCAGGAGCCGATCAACAGGGACTTGCCTTCCACTGAAGGCTCGATTTCAAGCACGGAAGCAGCCGGCGAGAATTGAGGGATATTCGCTCGAACAGGAATTTCCAAGATCGGCGCGAAGGCGATGATGTTGTTGTGCCAAAAGACGGATTTGATTTTGGGGAGGTCGGATTCGGGAAGGTAGGCGGCAGAGTTTGCGGGACGGTAGTCCACGCCTCCGATTTCGAGCGGCAGCGAATCGGCTTGGGGAGTGACTACGAGATTGGCGCCGAGAGAGCGGAATTCGGCGGCGAGGCGATCACCGACATCGAGCGAAACGCTGAGCGCGGCCGTAACAACGGCCATGCCGAGAGCGAGCGCAGCGATGGTGAGGAGCTTGCGCCGCGGGCGGCGTGTGACGGAGTCGGTGATGAGGCGAAGGAACATGGGAAAGTATTCAGTCGTCAGTTTTCAGTCGTCAGCAAAAACAAAATGAAAGAAAAGTGTCGAGCCGTCTCGATGGCAAACCGCTATGCGAACAGTGCGATCGAAGAGAGATCCCTCCACCGCGTTCCGGCAAGGAACGCCGGAACTCCGGCCTGGATGACAGTGTTTTGTAATCATTTGGGGACCTCGGTGAAAGCGTGCGTGATGGCGGAGACGTTGACGACGATCTCGGCGCCTTGGACTTGGAATGGAAGACCGACGGGATTGCAGCCGCCGGCTTCGCCGATGGTGGGAACGTAGATGGCGGAGCCGCAGTGGCGGCAGATTACATTTTGGCCGTCCTGGCGATAGCCTTCCGCGCCACAAATGCGACAAGCGTCGAGCGCAACGCCCCAGCCTTGCGGTTTCTTGATGACGATGAAGCGAAAATCTTGTGAAGAAGTGTTAACCGTAAAAATGTGCAGATTGCCGTCCTGCACGTCGGTGAGGGGAATGTGAATCAGGTCCGCGGAAGCGGCAACCTTGTGCGAAGCGGGCGGAGCAGAATTGGCACGCGCGTAAACAAAGTCGGCGGTAAGGACAAGAATCACAGCCAGACACGCCGTGGCAGCGGCAATCATCCAGCGACGCTGGCGGCGGCGCTGCGATTCGAGCAAACGCTGCTCGACCTCATTCTCACCGGAATTTTTTTGCGCCGAAGGAGTGAGCCATTCGCGGAGAATCAAGAGAATCGCCGCGCCAAAAATGAAGACAAAGAAGAAAAGCTCGTTGCGAACGATGGGGCCGATCAAGGCCATTTCCGCTTTGCTGGATGGGATCCACTGCGCTTCACTGAGTTCGTGCAGGCCAGTGATCGCGAGCTGCGCAGCGACGAGCCACAGAATGACCGTGGTTACGCTGAAAAAGCGGTGCAACGGAATCTTGATCGTGCCTTTGAAAAAGAAGAGGCCGACGGCTATGGCAGAGGCAAGACCGAGGATTGTGCCAATCCAGGTTTGCAGACCGTCGCTGGATATCTCAACCGCGCGGAGAATCAGCGCGAGTTCGACGCCTTCGCGCAAAACCATCAGAAAAACAAAAAGAAAAATGCCCCAGCCCGCTGCAGCTCCGGCACGCTCGGCGTACGCGTCAATTTTTTGTTCAATATCCTTGCGAAGATGCCGCGCAACGCGGTTCATCCAAAGGATCATCGTAAAGACGAAGACCGCGGCGACGAGAAGAAGAAGGCCTTCGAAGCCGTCCTGGTTAATATTCCAATGCTCGAGGGCAATCGCTACCGCGAGGCTCAACGCTGTGGCCAAGCCGACGCCAAACCACACGAACCGCGCCAAATGGGAGCGGCCCGTGCGGGAAAGATAGACAAGGATGATGCCGACGACAAGAGAAGCCTCGACACCTTCCCGAAGAGCGACTAAAAGAGCAGAGAGCAAGGCGGTTCCAGTTGAAAATGATTTGCAACTTCGATTCTAGTGTACCTCTTGAGCAGGCGGGAGGTCAATCGGACCATATTAGTCCTATTTCTTCGGGATAGAATACCGCAGTGCTGCAAACTGACAAACCTAGGTCTAGGAATCGTCACTGGAACTGATGCTGAGCAAAGCGTTTAGGAGCGGCAGAGATAAGCGGGCCCGGCGGGCACCATGCGCCGGGTTAGCGCTGATGTGTGCTCTTGCATCCGGCAATTCCCTGCGCGCGCAAGACTCGATGGCAAAATCCACAGCGCAGGACTTGAAGAAGGCGCAGCGAGAGGTGCAGCTGGGAGAAAAGGCCGAAGCGGCGGGAAATCTGGATGCGGCGTTGGCGCTCTACAACGAGGCGGCGAAGGATGCGCCAATGGATTTGGGGATTGTGGGACACGCTTCAGCCCTGCGCGCGAAATTGGTGCAGGCCCATGTGGACGCCGCGGAAAATGCGGCGATTCATGGCGACCTGGGAAAAGCAGCCGATGAACTGAGAACGGCCCTGAAGATCGATCCGGGAAACGCAATCGTTGCGGAACGCGAAGAGCAGATGCGTTCGATGAACCAAGATTTGCCCGAAGGCCCGCCGGAAGAATACAAACTCAAAGGCCCGCCGCAGTTGCAAACCAAGAGCGGCGCGCAGGATTTCAATTTGCGCGGCGACACCCGCGGCGCGTACGAGCGGGTAGCGGGAGCATTTGGAATCACGGCAGCGTTCGACCCGGACCTGGTGTCGCGGGGGGTGAGATTCAATGTGACCGGCGCCAATTTCGAAACGGCGATGCGGATTCTTGGGCAGCAGACAACGACTTTTTATCGCGTGCTAACGCCGAACATGATTTTTGTGGCCGCGGATACAATCGACAAGCGTAAGCAGTATGAAATGGACGTGGAAGAAACGTTCGTCCTGAGCGCGGTGGTAGATCCGCAGGACATGACCGACCTATTGCGTGCACTGCGCGAAATTACCAGCGCGACGCATATTCAACTGGACGTGAAGAGCCGCAGCATCACGATTCGCGATTCGGCGGAAAAAGTGAAACTGGCCGGTGCGCTCATAAAACAAGCGGAACAAGCGCGGAGCGAGCTAATGCTCGATATCGCTTTGCTGGAAGTGGACAGAAACAAGGCCATGGATCTGGGCCTGACACCGCCTACCGGGGCAAGAGCTTTTGCGCTGAGCTCGAGCGAGGTGAAGGCCCTGGCACAGGCCACGGATTTTGCAAATTTGGTGACTTTGCTGCAGCAGGTTTTCGCGGCACAAGGAATTAGCGCTTTGCCGCCGGTGATTCCAGTCGGCGGAGGAAAGAGCACGTATCTTCTGAACCTGCCGGGAACGACTGCGAATTTTTCAGATGCGCTTTCATTGGTGCGGACCGGCCGTGAAGTCCTGATGCGCGTTCAGGATACGAAGCCAGCGACTCTTTTTATCGGGCAAAGATTCCCAGTCACGCTCTCGCTACTATCCACGAGTCTGGGCGGAACGTCCGTCAGGGGAGCAATACCTTCCACAATTTTTCCGCGGTCGGATTTCAACGTCGGGCAGACACCCGTCGCGCTGACTTCCAAGGATTTCAACGGAGACGGCAGAGCAGACATCGCCGTGGCAAACCAGACGGACAATTCGATTAGCATTTTGATCGGGAAGGGTGACGGCACATTCACGCAACCGAACAATCCGATAGCTTTGGGAACAAAGGAAACGGGGCCCTCTGCGATCGCTTCGGCGGTATTTCGGTTGACGGACGCCACGCATTTGACTCAGCCCGCGGATCTGGTAATTGCCAATCAGAATTCGAATACGGTGACTGTGCTGCTGGGGAACGGAGACGGTACCTTTGCGGAAGCGCCTGGATCGCCATTCGCGGTGGGAGCGCAACCTCGTTCTGTGGTCGTCGCTGATTTCAACGGCGACGGAAGACTCGATTTCGCCGTGGCAGACAGCGGTGACAACACGATTGCGACATTTCAGGGCAATGGCGATGGGACCTTCACGGCATTTCCCAAGTCGCCGTTTTCCTTGCCAACCGGGATGCAGGCTCCGGTAGCCATGGTGACCGGCAATTTCCGGAATTTGAGCACGAGCAGGGCGGACTTAGCCATCGTTAATCAAATCACGAACAATGTGGCGATTCTCGAAGCTACAGGAGACAGCACTTTTGACGGAACGTTCACAGTGGCCACTGGTTCTCCGTTCGCCGTGGGAACCGGGCCTATAGCGATTGCCGCTGGAGATTTGAATTCAGACGGCGTGCCTGACCTGGCGGTGGTGAATGCGACAGACAGCACCATAAGCGTTTTCATCAACAATGGAGATGCAACGTTCGCTGCCGCGCCAAATTCGCCGCTGACAACGTCTGCGGGAGCAAATCCCTCCGGCGTCGTGATTGCAGATTTCACAAACGACGGAATCGGCGATATCGCAGTGACCAACACAGGAGTTTCCACGCTGGGAATTTACGTTGGACTTGGGTTGGGAGCGTTCGCGCCGCAAATCGAACTTTCGACGCCGACGGGGCCGCAAGCGATTATCACGGCGGACTTCGACGGCAACGGATTGCCGGACGCCGCACTTACTGCACATGCAGGTACATTGAATCAGGTAAGCGTGTTTCTCGACCCGTCCACGTTCGCGACTGGAGGTTCGGTGCAAGTTCCCTATCCCGGCTCGGAATACATCGATCTGGGATTGAAGATTAAAGCGACGCCATACGTACATGGCACGGACGAAGTGACACTGCAACTCGATTTTGAGATTCGTTCGCTCGCCGGGACCGCGATAAACGGAATTCCCGTGATCAACAATCAGACGCTGACCCAGACCGTGCGGCTGAAGCAGGATCAAACTTCATTTATCGGCGGGCTGACGGATCGCCAGGCCACCAATGTTCTTGCGTCGCTGCCGGGATTGGGCGAAATTCCAGGGCTAAGCTATACCGCACAAAACCGCAACAACACCTCGGCGGACACTGAATTCTTGATCTTGATTACTCCTAGAAAACTGCGTATCCCGCCACGAAAATCGGCGTCCATCTACGCCGGGCCGACTCCGGGAGCGGGTGCAAACGCGCCGGCCCAACCTGTGTCAACGCCGGAGCCAACTACGCAGCCGGAAAATCCGAATCCGCAGCCACAGTAAAGAATCGTCTGATGGAAGATCCCTAAGGAAGCGGTTCGAAGACGACCACCGGCTGGTAAGTGCGTGGAACAACTGCTTCTGCAATCGCGATCAATTTCTTTTGCGAATCGAAGACACGCAGGCGGGGCGGGCGCGGCTCCCCCGCATCGAGTTCCATGGTTGCGCCCGGCGGGTTTTCTGTGCGGCCCGGCTGGAGCTGCGAAAGCGTGACGTTGAAACGCGCGCCATGGCGAACGCGCTTTTCGATGACGGGCAAGACATTCGCGCTGGGGAAATTCGGCAAGAGGTTTTCGAGCGGGATAAGGCAATCCTTGAATTTGCCGGAGCGCGCGGCTTCCGCCAAATCATCGAGTTTCCAGGCTTGCTGGATAGAAAACTCGCCGACGGCGGTACGGCAAATTTCGGCTAGATGAGCGCCGCAACCGACTTTTTCCCCCATTTCGTGTGCGAGAGAACGAATGTACGTTCCGGATGAACATTCAATGACAAAGCGCGCGATGGGTCCCGAAATTTCCATCAGTTTGAATTCGAAAAGCTCGACTTCGACCGGTTTTAGTTCAACCTCTTTCTTTTTGCGGGCAAGTTCGTAGGCTGGACGGCCGTTGATCTTCTTTGCGGAAAAAATCGGAGGCATCTGCGGGAAACGCCCGATGCGTTCCGCTGCGAAGCGTTCGAGCATTGCGGCATCGAGAGCTGGTGGATTGTCCGGCGCTTGCGCTTCACCGTCGGAGTCATAGGAATCCGTGGCAAAACCAAAACGGAAACCTGCGGTATAGCGCTTGCGGCGGCCGGAATAAAACTGTACGAGTCTCGTGGCGCGGCCGAGCAGGACTACAAGAACTCCGGTGGCAAGAGGATCGAGCGTGCCGAGGTGGCCGACCTGACGAAAACCAGCCAGGTGGCGAATTGCGTCCACGACGTCGTGCGATGTTTTCCCTTGCGGCTTGTCAACGACAAGCGCGCCGTCAAAAGGAGCGGGTTGGGGTTTCCGGGGCATTGTCGTGTAGAGAAGATCTTGTTCGTTACGACGCGGAGGGTTTGTCCTTTTTCATTTCCTTGAGGAGCTGTTCGATCCGCAGCGCGCTCTCTTCGGAAACGTCGAGGATGAAATGCAGTTCAGGCAAACGGCGCACTTGCAAGCGCTCGATGAGTTCGTGACGAATATAGCCGGCCGCGTGTTCGAGAGCTTTGATTGCGCCATTCTGTTCCTTGGCGTCGTTCGAGCGGACATTCACGAAGATCCGCGCATGTTTCATATCCGGCTGGACGCGGACCTCGCTGACACTGACGTGGCCTTCGAGCCGGGGATCTTTTAGTTCACCGGCCAGCATGGCATTAATCTCGTGGGCGATTTCTTCGCCGATTCGTTCGTGACGGTGATTCGTGGTGCTCATTGCGATCTCGCTTCGTCCTATAAGACGAGGGCCGTTTGAGACAGTGACTCCTCACCAGCCCCTCAGACAATTTCTATGGCCTGATTCACCAGAAAAGAGCCAAGGATTTCATCGGCTTCGTCCAAAACCTTTTGCAAAACTTCGCGGACGTATTTTTCCTCGTTGGCCAGTGTGACTACGCCCACCACGGAGCGCTGCCAGGAGTCGTGATGGTCCATTTCCGCAACCGCCACGTTGAACTTTTGACGCAGCTTGTCTTTCAGGCTCCGCAAAACCTGCCGCTTATCCTTGAGCGATTGCGCGTCCGCAATATGCAACTCCAACGTAAGCAATCCGACTGGCATTGGATTTTCCGGGGACGGAAAGCGGTTTATTTCTTACCGGCGGCCGCGCCACCCTGGGCAGCGGCTTCCGCCGCAGAAAGCTTCTGAATGTTGAAACATTCCAGAATGTCGCCGACCTTCACATCGTTGAAGTTGGCGATGCCAGCTCCGCACTCAAAGCCGGTGCGAACTTCGCTGGCGTCATCCTTGAAGCGCTTGAGCGAACTGAGCTTCGACGTGTAAATGACAACGCCTTCGCGAAGGACGCGAATCTGCGCGTCGCGCTTGAGAATGCCATCGGTGACATAGCAACCGGCGACTGTGCCGGAGCCTTTGACGCGGAACGTATTGCGAACTTCCGCGCGGCCAAGATAGGTTTCCTGGAAGACCGGTTCGAGCAAGCCTTCCATGGCCTTCTTAATTTCGTCGGACACTTCGTAAATGATGCTGTGGGTACGAATGTCCACTTTTTCCTGCTGCGCAAGATCGGCTGCTTTGCGCTCCGGGCGCACGCCGAAGGCGATGATGATGGCTCCGGATGCGCTGGCCAGCAGCACGTCGTTCTCGCTGACTGCGCCGACGCCGGAGCCAATGATCTTGAGCTTTACCTGATCGGTGGAAAGTTTCGGCAGCATTTCGCTCAAAACTTCCACGCTGCCCTGCACGTCTGCCTTGATGACAATGGGCAGTTCCTTGACTTCACCCGCCTTGAGCTGTTCGTGCAACTGGTCCAGCGTGATGCGCGCGCCTGTAGAACGCGCCAGCAATGCGGCATCGCGCTGTTTCGACTGGCGGTAGTCCACGATGTGGCGGGCCTTGGCCTCGTCGGTAACCGAGAAATGATCGCCCGCGTCGGGAACGCCCTGCAAGCCGAGCACTTCGACCGGCGTGGATGGCGGAGCTTCCTTTACGGGACGCCCGCGATCGTCGAACATGGCGCGCACTTTTCCAAAAACGGCGCCGCAGATGAAAAAGTCACTGGAACGCAGCGTGCCATTCTGAACGAGTATCGTGGCAACAGGACCGCGGCCTTTATCGACACGCGATTCGAGAACCGTGCCGCTCGCAGGAGCGTCCGGATTCGCCTTGAGCTCGCGCAAATCCGCGACCAGCAAGAGAATTTCGAGGAGCTTCTCAATTCCCTTCTTTTGCTTCGCGGAAACCTCGACAAATTCCGTTTCGCCGCCCCATTCCGCGGGCATCAAGCCCAGATCGCTTAGCTGGCGCTTTACGCGCTCCGGTTGCGCTTCGGGCTTGTCAATCTTGTTAACGGCCACGACGATGGGCACATTGGCAGCCTTCGCGTGGTCGATCGCTTCCTTGGTCTGCGGCATGACTCCATCGTCAGCAGCGACAACGAGCACGACAATGTCCGTGACCTTTGCGCCGCGAGCGCGCATACGCGTGAACGCTTCGTGGCCCGGCGTGTCCACAAAAACCACGGCACGGTCGTTCACTTGAACCTTATAGGCGCCGATGTGCTGGGTGATGCCGCCCGCTTCTCCGGCCGCAACGTCCGCTTCACGGATCGCATCAAGCAAGCTCGTTTTGCCGTGGTCAACGTGGCCCATGACAGTCACAACCGGCGGACGAGGCTTCAGATTTTCCTTGGTCTCTTCCTTCGCGACTTCGAGAACCATTTCTTCTTCGAAGGAAACGACGCTGATGACGCCATTGAACGATTCGGCGAGCTGCGTGGCCGTCGGAACGTCAAGCGCCTGGTTGATGCTGGCAAAAATGCCTTTGTCGAGAAGTACTTTCAGAAGTTCTTTTGCGCGCACGTCGAGTTTCTCGGCGAGCTCGCGAATCGTGATGCCTTCGGTAATCGTGACATCGCGCGGCGCGCGCGGCTCTGGCGGCGCGACGACTGCTGCGGCGCGGCGATCGGCACCTGCGCGCTGACGCGTAGGGTGAAGCTTGCGCTCGCCCTCCATCTCGCGTTTATCAACGGTCGGCCGTTGCCGCTGAGGAGGTTTACGCGCATATAGCGGTTTGCCGGGCTCCGCCTTCGAAGGCATTTTGTCCGGCATCGGCGGCAACATGGTCGGCCGGCCGGGCATGCGGGGACCGGGACGCGTTCCTGTCGGAACCGCGCCTGGACGCTGGCCAAACGGACGATTTCCCTGGCCGGGTCCGCCAGGCCCACCGGGACGCGGAGAATAGGGACGACCTTGTCCTTGCCCTCCGCCTTGTTGCGGGCGCATCGGCTGGCCGGGACGCGGCCCACTCGGACGATCTTGCGGAAGCGGACCACGATTGCCAGAGGGCAATGGACCGCGATTCCCTGTGGGCATCGGTCGCGCAGGCTGCCCTTGACGCTGCGGCGCTGCCGCCGGACGCATTGTATTGGGCTGATTCTGTTGCGATGGAGCAGGTGGCCGAGGCGCAGACGGAACATTTCTCGTTTGCGATGGGGCATGAATCGGACGCAGCGGCTGGCCGGGCTGAGGCGCAGCTGGCTTCGCAGCAGGTTGTTGTGGCGCGGCAGGCTTTGCCGTAGCCGGAGGTGCGGGTGTTGGCTGGGGTGCTGGAGTAGCAGCAGGAATCGGCGGCGCGACGGGTTTCGGTGCAACGGGAGCCGGGGCGACGGCAGCAGGAGTGGCAGTGGGCGCAGGCGGCGCAGCAACACCCGGCGCTGGAGGAGCAGGCGCAACAGCCTTTGGAACAGGCGGCGCAACTGGAACAGCCGCGACTGGCGCAGGAGCTGTATGCGGCGATGCCGCTGGCTTCCTCAACGCAGCCTTAGCAGCCGCATCACGCGCGTCCTTGTCCGCTTTAACTTTTGCCTCTGCGTCCGCTTCAGCTTGAGCTTGTCCCTGAATCGCACCGCGGACCTTCACGGCGACATCGGCCGGAATCGAACTCGAGTGAGTCTTCTTTTCCGTGACGCCGAAACCTGGCAGCAGGTCAATGATGGCTTTCGCCTTGACCTCTAGCTCGCGAGCTAGTTCATTAATTCGAACTTGATTGATATCTGTCATGCGCTCCTAGGAACTCGCTTCTTCCTTATGCTCTGAATTGTTCGCCGGCTCCGCGGCGGTTTCCGTGGCAGTATTTTCCGCCGCAGCGGATTCTTCCGCGGCTGCTTCGCTTACGTTAGCTGCCTCTCCTGCAGGGGATTGTTCGCCGCCTTCAATGTCCGACACTTCAACTTCTCCCGTCGGAGCCGCTTCCCCACTTTCGTAGAAGCGGTTTACAGCCTGATAAATTTTGTCCACCATCTTTTCGCCGATGCCCGGGATTTCCATGAGCTGTTCCGGCGTCATCCCGGCGAGTTTTTCCAGGTTAGTGATGCCGGCTTCTTCCAGCTTTTCGATCGTCTTTGGGCCCACTCCGGCCAGCGCCGTGAGAGGCGTAGTCGGGGCGGTGAGCGCCGTCATTTGCTCTTCGATTTCCCGGCGCTTTTCTTCTTCGCTCTTGATGTCGATGTCCCAGCCAATGAGCTTGCTCGCTAGACGAACGTTCTGCCCTTTCTTGCCGATGGCGAGAGAGAGCTGCGAATCTTCGACGATCACTTCAAGCTTGTGATTTTCGGGATCCGTAATCTGAACGCGCGTCACTTTCGCGGGGCTCAATGCCTTTTGCGCGAACGCTACGGTTTCTTCGTTGTACGGAATAATGTCTATTTTCTCGCCGCGCAGTTCGCGAATGATGGACTGCACGCGCATGCCCTTCATTCCAACGCACGCCCCAACCGGATCCACGTCCTTGTCGCGGCTAAGTACGGCGACTTTCGTGCGTTCGCCGGCTTCGCGAGCTGCAGCACGAATCTGCACCGTGCCGTCGTAGATTTCCGGCACTTCCATTTCGAACAGGCGTTGCACCAGGGCTGCGTCCGCGCGGGAAACGATGACTTGCGGACCTTTGGCAGCGCGGTCGACCATCTTGATGACTACGCGCAAGCGCTCGCCGATGTTGTAGGTTTCGAGCTTCGATTGTTCGCGCTTGGGCAAACGCGCTTCCGTGCGTCCCATGTCCACGATCAGGTCGGGGCCTTCCGCGCGTTTTACGATAACGGTCACAAGTTCCCCGACACGGTTGTGATACTCGTTGAAAATCGTGTCGCGCTCGGCTTCCCGCACCTTCTGCAAAATCACTTGCTTGGCGGTTTGCGCGGCAATGCGACCGAGAACGTCCGTCGGCTTGGCCGTGAGAATTTCCGTCCCGACTTCCGCGTCCGGATTTTTCTTTTTCGCGTCCGTGACGGAAATTTCGCGCTTGGGATCGGTCACTTCTTCCACGACCGTAATCACGGAAAAAACATCCACTTGCCCGGTGTCTTGATTGAACTTGCCGCGCAGATCCTCTTCCGTCTTGTAATATTTGCGCGCAGCCACAACCATGGCGTCTTCAATCGCGGACACCACCACTTCCGGCTCAATGTGCTTTTCGCGGCTGAGCATTTCGATCTGTTGATAGAGCAAGCTGGCCATAACGCTTTCCTGGTTCCCGACTCCCTAAAATTCCACTACCAGATTCGCCTTGCGAATCGCTGCAAACGGCACCTCAATCGTTCGCGCCGTTTTGCCTTTCAGCTCCAGGCGCACATTCCCGGATTCGACTCGGGTGATTCGCCCTTCCATAAAACTCAATTCTTCGACGGGCTGGTTCGTCCAGACCTTTGCCAAGCGGCCCGTGAAGCGCTCGAAGTCCGCCGGCTTGGTTAGTGCGCGGTCCATGCCGGGCGAACTGACTTCCAGCACATAACTCGGTCCGTCGATCAGCTCCTCAACGTCGAGGATGACACTCAGTTGCTGGCTGACCTTCTCGCAATCGGCGTGAGAAATCTTTGGATATGGGTCTGACGCCGTGCCATCCGTCGCTTTCGGCGGCACGCGGTCGATGTACACCCGCAGGAAGCGCTGCTTGCCGATTTTCCATTCGACATCAACGACTTCCAGCCCCTCCGAGCGCGCCACGCGTTCCGCGGCTGCGCGGATTTTTTCCAAATTCACTCTGGAGACTCCCCGGCCTAAGCCGGTTTCGCGCCCAACCGAACCGGCGGCAACAAAAAAGTGGGCTTGCGCCCACCCTGTCGTGCGACCCGTTTCCGAGCGAAGTGAGAGTATATTCCCCCTGCACGGCAAAAGCAAGATACGCCCATAAGCTAAGCATGGGGCAGCCTGATCGAAACCCCAAGCACAGCAGGCTTACGCACAGAAAATACAAGGGCAAGCGATGCCGTCAATGCGCCTCCGACCGAAGCCGACGAAGCGAATGCATTAATTAGTGCAGGGAGTCAAGCTAGGCCTTGCGGTCACGGGTGGAGAGCTACTCGTCGCCGGGTGGAGTCGTTGCGACATCCGCTATAGCAACTGCCGCGGCTACCACGCTTTCAACAGTTTCCACAACAGTGACAAACACCAGCATCAGTGGGTACGTCACCGCAACTTCAGCACTCGCATCCGCCGGCACTGTAATTACTAACACAGCGCGCAACGGACTGTAATGAACCCCTCAAAAACTGGACACCTGGCACGTGTAGGATAGGGGCCTCC
>JAFDVY010000104.1 GCA_018268785.1 Acidobacteriota bacterium
ATTTGATAGAAAACAAAGGACTTTAACCACCTTTAGAATCAACACATACGCAAAAACAGGGGGAGGGGGTAACCACTTATAAACTAGAAGAATCGAACGGCTTCGGGAACAGCGCTCTCATGGGAATGATTTCGGTCTTCCCTTTTAAGTTGGCAAGGATCACCGGCACATCGCCGCAAAACTCCCAAATCAACTGCCGGCAAGCTCCACAAGGCGGAGTCAGAGTGTCCGTATCCGTCACCACTGCAATTGCATCGAACCCGCGCTCGCCTTCGCTGACCGCTTTGAAAATCGCCACCCGCTCCGCGCAAACCGTCAGCCCATACGTCGCATTCTCCACATTGCAGCCGCCAAAAATCCGGCCGGAAGTCGCGCGCAACGCCGCGCCAACACGAAAATTCGAGTAAGCCGCGTGCGCATTTTCCCGCGACTGTTTCGCAGCGGCAATCAATGCATCGTATTCGCTCAAGCAATCGCCTCCGCAATCCGTGGAATCACCACTTTCAGTAAAGCTATGAAATCGTTTTTCACACGCGCGCCGGTTTCAAACACTTCTTCGGCCGTAAGCCTCTCTCCGGTCACTCCGGCCGCCATGTTCGTTACGCAAGAAATCCCCAGCACGCGTACCCCCGCGTGCCGCGCCGCCAGAACTTCCGGCACGGTGGACATTCCCACCAGGTCCGCGCCAAACGTGCGAAACGCATGAATCTCAGCCGGTGTCTCGTAATTCGGCCCGCTCAGCGCCAGGTAAACGCCCTCATGCAAATTCTGCTTCAACTTTTTTCCCGCCTCTGCAACAAACCTGCGAAATTCCGGATCGTAAGCCTGCGTCATATCCGGAAAACGCACGCCAAATCGACCGTCGTTTGGCCCAATCAGCGGATTCACGCCCTGCAAATTGATATGGTCGCGAATCGCAACCAAAGCGCCCGCCGAATAGTTCAAATTGATCCCGCCCGCCGCGTTCGTCAGGATCACAGCCTTAACGCCCATCCGCGCAAACACGCGGATCGGAAACACCACCTGCTGCGGCGTATAACCCTCGTACAAATGAACCCGGCCCTGCATCCCTGCCACTTCCACACTGTCCACTTTTCCAATCACAAGCTGCCCGGCGTGTCCGATCGCAGTGGACTGCGGAAAATGCGGAATCTTCGCGTACGGAATTTTCTTCGCACCGGCAAATTCATCGGCAAATGCGCCCAGTCCCGAACCAAGCACCAGCGCAATCTTCGGCCGCAGTTTCGTCTGCTTCTGAATAAATTTCGCGGCCGCGGACGCCCGCTCGAATTCTCCAGAAGATTTGCCCATCTTCGCGCTCAAGAAAATATCCCCACAATGGACGCCGACAAAAGATTCGCCATCGTTCCCGCGAGCATCGCGCGGATACCCAGCTTCGCCAGATCGTTGCGCCGCTCCGGAGCCAATGCGCCAATGCCGCCGATCTGTATTCCAATCGATGAAAAATTCGCAAACCCGCAAAGCGCAAACGTCGCAATGGCGAATGTCCGCGGATCGAGCGAACCCTTCATCGGACCCAGGTCCTTGAAGGCCACAAACTCATTCGTGACCATGCGCAGTCCGAGCAGGTTCCCGATTTTCGCCGCATCGTGCCAGGGAACGCCGATCAGCCACGCGATCGGCGCAAAGATCCAGCCAAGTACCTGTTGCAGGTTGTACGGGAACCAGCTGATGTGTATGTGCACCCAGCCCATCATCGCGTTCAGAAGCGCCAACAGCGCCAGAAAAACGATCAGCATGGCGCCCACATTGAGCGCGAGGTGCAGCCCATCCACAGTTCCCCGCGCGATTGCGCTGAGGATGTTGGACTCCTTTTCCGTCGGCGGCATTTCCACGCGCCCGGCGGTCAGCGGCTGCTCCGTTTCCGGGACGAGCATTTTGGCCATCAGCAATGTGCCCGGAGCGGTCATGATCACCGCCGTAAGAAGATTCTTGGGATCCGCTCCGCCGACGGCAATGTACGCGGCCATCATCCCGCCGGAAATGTGCGCCATGCCGCTGGTCATCACCGTCATGAGTTCGGATGTTGTCAGCTTTCCAAGAAACGGACGAATCGTGAGCGGCGCTTCTGTCTGCCCCATGAAAATACTGGCCGCCACGTTCAATGATTCCGCGCCGCTCGCTCCCATGATTTTGGTCATCAGCACGGCAGCAGCTCGAATAATGACCTGCATGATGCCGAGGTAATAGAGCACGGCAAAAAAGGCCGCGATAAAAATAATCGTGGGCAGCACCTGGAAAGCGAAAATCAGTCCAAGGCTTGAGTCGGATTTGCCGATTTCGCCAAAAACAAATGTAGAACCCACGTAGGAAAAATCGAGCAGATGCTTGGCGTAATAGCCGAGAGTCTGGAAGATGACCTGTCCTGATTTTACGCGAAGAACAAAGATGCCGAGAACGATTTGCAGACCCAAGCCCCATCCGATTGTCTTGAGTTTAATCGCCCGCCGGTTCGTGGAGAAAAGCCAGGCAAGTCCAATAATCACCACGATGCCAAGGATCCCCGTGAAACGTCCCATGCCCTCTCCTCATCGCAAATTAAGCAATCATTCACACAAACCCTGCAAATGTCATTCCGAGCGAAGCGAGGAATCCGCTTTTGTCTTTTTAGACTCCCACCATTCGCCGAACCAACTGTTTTTCCGGAACCTTTACTTCGCTGAAAACGAATGCTTCCGCGATTCGCGATTTCGCTTCGTCCAGCTTTGCGGTGGCATTGTAATGAATCGTCACCAGCGGCTCGTCTTTTTCCACACGGTCACCAATCCGCTTGTGGAATTCGAGGCCGACGCCGTGATCCACTTTGTCTTCTTTCTTCTCTCTCCCGCCGCCCAGCATCGCCAGGGCAATTCCAAATTCCATGCAATTCGTCGCAGCAAGAAATCCCGAAGCTGAACTGCCAATGTCCACTCTTGATCGCGCGGACGGCAAAATCGAATAGTCGTCTATCACGCTCTCGTCTCCGCCCTGCAACCCGACTCCCACGCGGAATTTCTCAAGCGCCTGTCCGCTCGCCACCATCGTTTCGGCAAGTCTGCGGCCTTCTTCCACCGACGGAGTTCGCTCCCCAAGAAAAAACATCCACGCGGAAAGATCCAGACTCAAATCGCGCAAATCCTTCGGTCCGCGGCCTTTCAGCACTTCGATGCTCTCGATCACTTCGTTCGAGTGGCCCGCAAATTTTCCCAGCGGCTGATCCATATCCGTAATCAGCGCGACGGCTTTCTTCCCCATGCGCTTCGCCGTATCCACCATCACTTCCGCGAGTTTTACTGCATCGTCTTCGTTTCGCATGAACGCGCCGGAACCCGTCTTCACGTCTAAGACCAGCGCGTCAATTCCTTCCGCCAGTTTTTTGCTCATGATAGACGCGCAAATCAGGCCGATATTCTCCACGGTGGAAGTCGCGTCGCGCAGGGCATAGATCTTCTTGTCAGCGGGAGCAATCTCCGCCGTCTGTCCAATCAGGGCCATTCCGCACTCGCCAAGCACGCGGCGAAACTCCTTCAGGGTGAGCGCTGTGTTGAATCCGGGAATAGACTCCAGTTTGTCCAGCGTTCCGCCTGTATGGCCTAACCCGCGCCCGCTGATCATCGGCACATTCAAGCCGCCCGCCGCAACAATGGGAGCCAGAATGAGCGAAGTCTTGTCGCCGACTCCTCCGGTCGAATGTTTGTCTACTTTTTTCCCAGGCAGATCGGAGAGATTTACGACTTCTCCGGAATAGAGCATCGCTTCGGTGAGCGAAGCGAGTTCGCTGCGGTTGAGTCCGCGAATCCACGCGGCCATGAGCCACGCGGACAATTGGTAGTCGGGAATTTCTCCTCTGGTGTAGCCGGAGATAAGGAATTCAATCTCTTCTCGCGAGTGTTCCCCGGAGTCGCGTTTTTTTCGGATCAGGTCAACGGCGCGCATGCGTGGTGAGCGCAGAGGAGCGTAACACTCGCTTACTGCATCGTCAACGCAACTACGGATAGTTTACAGTCGGCACCCGGAACTAGTCAGCGAATCGCCGCGTGCTGTAGGCAATCGGCAGGCCGACTACGACCATATGCACTACTATGCCGAGAATCAGATCTTTCAAGTCGTAAGGGCCTCTTGCATGAAGAGCGGAGAGCGGCAGCACGATGAGGTTCATCACATTTTCCACGGCTATGCCGAAGAACAAGCCACAGATAATCCAGTTGGTCCGCAGGAACGGCAGCTTGCGGCTCGCTCCGTAGTAAATCGCCGCCGCCGAACGGGCAATGAAGTAGTGAAGAACCAAGCCCAGGATGTAGATGCCTGCGCCACCGCTGTGAATTATCTGTGGGCTAAGAAGCCCGGCGGCGATCACCTTGCGTCGATCACAAACTAATTGGAGAGTTTGCCGCGGAGAACGGTGATGGAGGCTTTGGGGAGAGTGAAAATGGTTTGGGCGTTCGCATCGGAGATGGATTTGGCGGCTGGGGGAAGATTGGGATCGGGATGGCTGTTGGGGCCGTCGTTGATCCAGACGTATTGATCGGAGCCGAAGCTGATCCACGCAGTATTTCCCGAAAAAAATGATGGGTGTTTTTCCTTGGCGTTTTCAAAGGAGACTTGGACGGTGTGTGGATTATTTTCGTCGCGATTGACGAGCATGAGCGACCAGTTTCCATCGGGGCGGTGAACGGCATAAGCGGTGACAAGGAGATTGCCGTCGGCGTCTTTGAGGTCAGTGGATGCAGGAAACATCTGGTGAATCCCGCTGCGATGGGAAACCCATTCGAGGTTGATCATATGCGCGGCATAGTACGGCGAAGTGTAACCTTTGATTTCGTAATTTTCGTTGGAGACGAAGTTGGACCAGGAAGCCCAACCCAGGCAGGTTTGATTTACGGTTTGCGGCTGAATCGGTGAGTGATAAAACGCAGTGCCGCCGCCCTCAAAAAAGGAGCCGATGTTATCGGCTAGCCAAAGCGCGGCGAAAATCGTGGTCATCGGACCGGTGAGCTGCCAGGAGAGATGATTTTCGGTGACCATTTGCGGGACGCCTTTTGGAACGCCATCATCACGCCAGACTTGCATAATCCCCTTCATGAGTTGCGGCTCTCGATAAAGATCTTTCCATGAAACTGTGCATGGCGCGAAGGGATAGTGCTCGTAGGAAACGAAGGCGAGATCGTTCAAGTGGCCGTGGTCTTTTAGATAAGCGACGAATCGGCCCATCCAGGAGATGCGGCCCTGCGCGTCGGGCCAGAGCGTGATGTCTTTGTTCACACCCTCGAAAACCGGGCCGCCAAGTTTCAGTTTCGGATCGACTTTGTGGAGCGCGTCGGCCCACTGGATGTACAGCGCGCCGTAGTCTTCCGGCATGGCGCGTTTTCCGTCCGGTTCTTCTCCCATTTCAATGTAGCTGATGGGATAGCCGCGCTTCTCGATGTAGGCAATTTGTGCCGCAGCGTCCTCGGGCGTGCCATAGAGCATGGTGACGGGAATCATGGCGGGAAGATTGTTGGTAAGACCGCTGGTGAAAAAGAGATCGAAGCCAGTGTGCTGGTAGTCGCCGCCATCTCGGACGTCTTCAACGGAGTGCCAGGGATCGATGCTTGAAGCAGAGTAGGAAAAAGCGTGGCCAGCGGGATCGCGGGAAACTTCTGTGAATTTTCCGGAAGCATCCGTGGTGCCGAGCTGGATTTGCTGCATGGCGTAACCGACGCAGTTGCGAGCGTCAGCGGCATCGTGCTCGTCGCAGGTGTTTGAGGATTCGGTCATGAGGACGCGAATGTAGCTCGTGGAAACCGGCGCCGCGGCGAGAGCTAGCGTGACGGTGCCGCCTTGGGCATTCGCGATTTTGCCGGAATCGAAACTTTTCCATTCACCTTTCGGACCGCCATCGAAATCGAGCGCGTTTGTGCCCGCCCAATATTCGACTTGATAGGTTTTTGCGTATGGCGAAGCCCACTGAATTCGCGCCGCGTTGACTGGTTTTTCAGATTGCAGGTCGACGATGATCCACTGCGGATGGAGCGCGTCGGATTCTCCCGTGAATTTGCTGGTGAGGTAGGGGTTGCTTTTCCAGTAAGAAAGATTCGGGCCTTGCACAGGGCGGTCGCCGCTGGTGGCGAAGCCGCGATGCGGCAGCGCGTAGGAAAGAATGTAGCGAATGGGGGTTTTCAGTTCCGTGCTGCCGGTAAAGTAGCCGCTTTCGTGGGCCGCGTCGCTCCAGGTTCCGGAGGGATTCCAGTGCCACGCGGCCATGCGAAGTTCGGAATTGTTGCGATAGGTGATGGGGCCCCAGCCGGCGGAGAGAGATTCCTGAACGATGTGCGGGGTGTGGACGCGATCGATGTCGCGGCGGGAGAGGACGTCGAGAGAAGAGCCGAGGGCGGAATCGGGATCAAAGGAATTGATTTGATGTGTGGGGGTAATGTCGACGTGGACAGTAGCGTCCGGAGCAGACTGAGCGAAAGTGGAAAAGACAACCAGCGCAGGAGAGAAAATCAGGAGTGCGAGTCGTTTGCAAAACATGCGGCGCCTCCGGGGTCGAGCTGGATGTTAGCACTATTCATTCGATTTAAATCAAGAGACAAGCCAAGTTGCTCATCTGATGAAAATGCATTTGCGGCCTCTTTACGATCGAAGAGAGGTTTCTCCGCTCCACAAGCCGACCGATTCATTGGAATGAATCGGAAAAGCAAGAACGCCGGCCTATTCCGGTCGAAATGACAGGTGGTGCGCGGAGTCATGGGAAGAATGAAGTTAAGGATTGAGCCAGGAATCGCGGTGCTCGAGGACGAAGGCGTCATCATTGAGATGGGGATAAGCGGCGTGGACGCGTGAGATTTCTTCGGCCTGGCCGGGGCTTAGGGTTTCCTTGGGATCGAGGCACCAGATTCCTTCGAGGAGCCCCTGGCGGCGGAGAACTTCATGAAGACCGGCGATGCAGCCGGAAAAATTGTTGGCGGCGTCAAAGAATGCCGCGTTGGAGTCAGTAACTTCGATGCTTTTTTGAAGAAGCTGCGGAGGAATGGCAGCGTTTGATTTTGCAACGGAATGACATTCTTCGAGGAGTTCCACGGCTTTGCGAGTCCAGACGGACCAGTGGCCGAGAAGGCCGCCGACGATGCGGCGTTCGATTTTCTTGCCATTGGAGTTGAAGACGTAAGGAGTGAGGAGATCCAGGACGATGTTGTCGTCGTTGCCGGTGTAGAGAGCGATGTCGCGGCCGGATCCGGCTACAGCGCGGGCAACATCGAGCGTTTGATAGCGATTGAAGGGCGCGATTTTAATGGCGATGGCGTTTTCGATTTCGGCGAATTTTTTCCAGAAGTTGTAGGAGAGGGCGCGGCCGCCGACTGCGGGTTGAAGATAGAAACCGACTATGGGAATAATTTGTGCGACGGCGCGAGAATGATCAAGAAGCTTTTCATCACTGGCTTCTCTTAGAGCAGCGAGACTTAGGAGACCGGCGTGATAACCGAGATCGGCCAGGAGAGAGGCTTCGCGCGTTGCTTGCGCCGTATTTCCGCAAATTCCGCCGATGCGGATGAGCGGAACGGGACGATTGCGGTCGGCGCGATCCATTTCTTCCGCAGCGAGTCTCAGAACGGGCTCGAAGAGAGCGATTTTAGGATCGCGTATGGCGAATTGCGTGGTGTGAACTCCGACGGCGAGGCCGCCGGAGCCCGCGGCGATGTAATAGCGAGTGAGCGCGCGCTGGCGGCGTTCGTCGAGACGGCGATTGGCGTTGAGAGCGAGCGGATGGGCGGGGATGACGGTGCCGCGGCGGAGGAGTTCGAGGAGCTTGGGATTCAGCTTGGGCATAAATTCTAAAAGCAGATTCCTCGCTTTGCTCGGAATGACAAACAACAACTAACGACAAACAATCAAAACGTGCCGGCGCGATTTTCGAAGTGCGTCGGCTTGGACAAAGTTTCGCCGCCGCGTTCGACCCAGTCGGCGATCCAGTTTGTCATTTGCTCATACGAGACGCGCGGCCTGCCGAAAAACTGGAATGCTTTTTGTGCGTTGCTGAGGAGCGCATCGGGCGCTTCGGTGCCGTCGAATTGCGCTTTCTTGTTGAAGCGTTGCGCGAAATCTCCGGCAATGCGGCGAACGCTGAGCGTTTCCGGGCCGGCAATGTTGACGATAAAGGACGGAGAGGCGGCGTGAAGCAGAGATTGCAAGCTCATGTTGTTGGCGTCGGCCTGCCAGATGGCGTTGAGATAGCCCATGGAGAGAGGGACTGGCTGGCCTGCATGAACGCGTTGCGCAATGTCCACGAGAACGCCGTAGCGAAGTTCGCTGGCGTAGTTGAGACGGAGGATGGAGGTTTTGACGTTAGCGGTGCGGCTGAAATGCTCGAAGATGCGTTCGCGGCCGAGGCAACTCATGGCATATTCGCCGGCGGGATTGAGTTCGTCGGATTCTTGCGAACCGCCGCGCGCGACGGGCGTAAGTCCGTAGACATTTCCGGTGGAGAAAGCGGCGATACGGCTATGGCGGAAGCGATCGGCCACGAGGCCGGGGAGAAACGAGTTCATGGCCCAGGTGAGGGATTGCTGGCCGGTGGTGCCGAATTTCATTCCGGCCATGTAGACAATATTGGGAGCATCGGGAAGTTTTGCGAGAGCGGCGGGATCGAGAAGATCGCAGCTGATGGTTTCAATGTCCCAGGAATTCAGGCGCTGCGGAAGATTCGTAGAAGAAAAACGAGAGACGGCGATAATGCGACGGGGAGTTCCGGCGGCATCGGAAGCACGCTTGGCCATGCGGGCTAGGGTTGGGCCCATTTTTCCGCCGCAGCCGAGGATGAGGATGTCGCCGGGGAGAGTGGCAAGAGCGCGGACGGTGGATTCACTCGGTTCGCTGAGCGCGAGTTCGAGCGCGGCGACATCCGCGATGGAATTTTCACTGCGTGAAAGCACTAACGATCTCTCCGGCAAAAAGCTGCAGCGGCGGAATTGTACGCGAATGGGCGAAGAAACATTAGCGCCAATTGGCGGAATGCTGCAAAATCCTTTGCGAAATTGCGCAGCGATTTTTCAGCTTGCGAGAGCGGCGAGGCGAAGCGAGAAGTCATGCAACTGCGGACGATGACGGAAACCGATATTGCGGCGGGAATGAGGCTGAAGGAGCTGGCCGGTTGGAATCAGACGGAAGCGGATTGGAGACGATTCCTTCGGGCGAGCCGGGACGGATGCTTTGTCGCGGACGTGGATGGAACAGTTTGCGGGTCGGCAGCAACGATTGTTTATGGCGGGCGATTCGCGTGGGTGGGAATGGTGCTGGTGGACCCGGAGTATCGCGGGCGCGGAATTGGAAAGCGGCTGCTGGAACGGTGCATCGAGCATTTGGACTCCGCGGGAGTTCCGTGCATCAAGCTGGATGCGACGCCGCTGGGAAAACCGCTTTACGAAAAACTGGGATTTGTGACGGAGTACGAGTTGGAGCGGTGGATATTGAAGCGCGCGCTGGAAAATTTGCCGAAGCAGATGGATTCGGGCGAAAAAATGCCGGCGCCGCTGCTGGATTTTGTGATGAAAGCGGATGGTGAGGCGTTTGGCGCGGACCGCAGCGCGATTTTGCGATCGGTGAACCAAGAGGAGCCGCGATTTACGGATGGATTGTGGAATGCCGGCGGGATGGAAGGCTACGCGTTCGGGAGGCACGGATCGTTTGCGGATCATTTGGGACCGTGGATTGCGAAAGATGCGGCAACTGGGCAAAGAATACTGGAACAATTTTTGAAGCAGAGCTCTCGAGGAACGGTGGTGACAGATTGTTTGCAGGCGAACCCGTTTGCGAAAAACATTTTGCAAGCGCAAGGATTTGAATATGCGCGGCCACTGACGAGGATGTTTCGCGGGCAAAACAAATTTCCAGGGCGCCCGGAGCTGGTTTGCTCGATTCTGGGGCCGGAGTTTGGATAAGCGGCGAGTTTTTTCGGATGGAAGAGGGAATGAGCACACTGCCGATATTGCGATTGGGTACGGTGAAGGATGTTGCGCGGTTTCGGGAGCATCTGCGTTCACTTGGATTGACGATTCCCTGCGACAACGAGCTGGCGAACGGAGCGGATTCGCCATTGCGCGCGCCGATTGAGCGCGGTGGCATCAAAATCGGAAACCGGATCGCGGTGCAGCCGATGGAAGGATGGGACGGAACGGCTGATGGAAGGCCGAGCGAGCACACCTTCGAGCGATGGAGAAAATTCGGACGAAGCGGCGGAAAGCTGATTTGGGGAGGCGAGGCGGTTGCGGTTTCTCACGATGGGAGGGCGAATCCGAATCAGTTGGTCATTGGCGAGCATACAAAGAAGGATTTGGCGGCACTGCGCAAGACGCTGATGGAAGAGCATGTTCGCACGACAGGTTCGGACGATGGATTGGTGATCGGGCTGCAACTGACCCATTCGGGACGGTATTGCCGGCCGAACCGGCACGATAAACCTGAGCCGAAGATTCTTTACCGGCATCCGATTCTGGACCGGAAATTGGGGCTGGCGAGCGATTATCCGGTTCTGACGGATGGGGAGATTGAAGGAATTCTCGAGCGATTCCACACGGCGGCGAAAATCGCGGAAGAGTTGGGATTCGATTTTGTCGACATTAAGCATTGCCACGGATATCTGGGACACGAATTTTTGAGCGCGCACACGCGAGAGGGGAAGTTCGGCGGCACGTTGGACAATCGCACGCGGTTTTTGCGAGAGATTACCCATTCGATTCGAGTGATGGCGCCGCGGCTGAAGGTTGGCGTGCGGCTTTCGGCGTTTGATATCGTGCCGTACAAACCCGATCCGGCGAAATCGGCAGGCGGAAAACCGGGGCCGGGAATTCCGGAAGAGTACGCGCACCTGATTCCCTATCGCTGGGGATTTGGCGTGGACGCGCAAAATCCGACGCAAGCGGATTTAACGGAGACGATTCAGTTTTTGCAATTGCTGGAAGATTTGAAGATTTCGCTGGTGAATTTGACGGCTGGGAGCCCTTATTACAATCCGCATCTGCAGAGGCCGGCGCTGTACCCGCCGTCCGATGGGTATCAACCAGCGGAGGATCCTCTCATTAGCGTGGCGCGGCAGATGAATGTGGCGCGCGAATTGAAAGCGCGATTTCCGAAATTGCTTTTCGTCGGCACTGGATACACCTATCTGCAGGATTATTTGCCGCATGTGGCGCAGGCCGCGCTGCGCGAGAGTTGGACGGATTTTGCAGGAATGGGACGAATGATTTTGACGTATCCGGAACTGCTCTGGAATGTTAGCGAAGGACGCGCGGTGGAGCACAAGCGGGTTTGCAGAACGTTCAGTGATTGCACGACGGCTCCGAGGAAAGGTTTGCCGAGCGGTTGCTATCCGCTGGATCCGCTCTACAAGAATAGCGAGTTCGCGGAAAAGCTAAAGGCAGCGAAGGCAAAAGCATGAACATGGAATCGATCGAGAAGCGCAAGAAATTGAAGCGAAGAGTAGAAGGAATTTCGGCGGCGCTGCTGCCGTTTGAGGCGGACGGGCGCGTGGCGATGGAAGCGTTTCAGAATCATTTGCGTGCAACGCAAAAAGCCGGCCTGATGAACGCCGTCAACATGGACACGGGTTATGTGAATTTCTTGAGTGAGGCGGAAAAGCTGGAAGTGCTGGGCTGGACGCGGGAAGCGCTGGGCGCCGGAGTGCCTTTTGTTGCAGGCGCGTATATCGAGGAGCAGGAAGGCGATGTTATCGCGCTCTATCGCAAGCAGATGGATGCGATTGTGGCTCATGGCGGAATTCCGATTTTGTTTCAAACGGCCCGGCTGCGTGGAAAGGGCCCGGCGGAGAAAGCAGCCATCTATGCTGCTGTGAGCAAGGGCCATTCGCATGTGCTGGCGTTTGAGCTGGGGAAAATGTTTGCGCCGAATGGGGAGATTTTTGACGAAGAGATGATTCAACGGCTGATGGACATTCCTGAAATTAAAGGGATGAAACATTCTTCTTTGGACAGAGTGATGGAATTGCACAGATTGGAATTGCGCGATGCGCATCGGCCGGAATTCAAGATCTATACCGGAAACGATTTGGGCATCGACATGATCGAGTATGGCTCGGATTACTTGCTGGGACTGGCGGCGTTCGCTCCGGAGAAATTTGGCGAACGCGACCGGATGTGGGAAGCGGGCGACCCGGCGTACTACGCGCTGTCGGATGCGTTGCAATATTTGGGAAATGTGGCGTTTCGCGATCCGGTGCCTGCGTACAAACATTCAGCGGCAGTCTTTTTGCACTTGACGGGGAGGATTCCGAGCGATTTACCACATTCGAAAAATGTGAGACGGCCCGATTGGGAAGCGGAGATTCTGGCGGATTG
>JAFDVY010000105.1 GCA_018268785.1 Acidobacteriota bacterium
GTCGTACGGACCTTTCAAGAGCGTGGATGATTTGCGCGCGATCAAAGGAATTGGTCCGAAACGCCTGGAGAAGATGCGCAAGTATCTTACGGTCGGAAAGCCTGCTACGAAGAGCGAGGCCAAAGCGCCGGCGAGAAATCGTCCGGCCGCTGCAAAGCCTTCGCCATAGCGAAGAAAAAGCAGATTCCTCGCTTCGCTCGGAATGACAGTCGATTTGAGTCGCTGTGATGTTCCGGGCATGTCCCGAACTTCAAATTGCAGAACAATTTTGCACGCATCAGAGAACCTGGTGGGTGGGTTTGCCTATGTTGAGGGGGACCTGGTCGGCGATGGTGATGCCGTAGCCTTCGAGGGCGACGACTTTCTTGGGGTGATTTGTTAGGACACGGATGTCTTTTAGACCGAGGTCAATGAGGATTTGCGCGCCGATACCGGATTCGTGCTGGACCATGCGCTGGCGGGCGGGTTCGCGGTCGAGCTGGCCGCGTTTGTGAATATGAATCTGGGGAAGTTTTCCGGCTTCTTCGGGCTGGTCGATGCCGAAGCCGCGGCCTGTGTGGTGCAAATAGAGAAAAACTCCGCGATCTTCTTTTGCGATGGCTTCGAGTGAACGCTCAACGATGTCTTTGCAATCGCATGCGGTTGAGCCGAAGACGTCTCCCGTCAGACAGTGGGAATGAACGCGAACCAAGGCTGGCGTACCGCCTTCGAGATCGCCGCGAACGAGCGCAACGTGCTGATCGTGGTCTACGTCGCTGGCGTAGGCGATCATGCAGAAATCGCCGAAGCGCGTGGGGAGAACTGTTTCCGCGACACGACGCACGTAACGTTCATGCTGCATGCGGTAGCGGATTAAATCCGCGACAGTCAGCAGTTTGAGATTGTGTTCCTTGCAAAATTCAATGAGTTGAGGAACGCGGGACATGGTGCCGTCTTCACCCATGATTTCGCAGATAACTCCGGCGGGAGTGAGGCCGGCGATGCGCGCAAGGTCGACGCTGGCTTCGGTCTGTCCGGCGCGGACAAGAACGCCGCCGTTGCGTGCGCGGAGCGGGAAAATGTGGCCGGGGCGGGCGAGGTCCTGCGGTTTCGTCTTCGAGTCGATAGCGGTGAGGATGGTGATGGCGCGGTCGGAAGCGCTGATGCCGGTGGAGACGCCAACGCGCGCGTCAATCGCTTCGGTGAATGCGGTGCCATGAACGCTGGTGTTGATCGGGGACATCAGCGGAAGGTGCAGTTCGTCGCAGCGGTCTTCCGTGAGCGGCATGCAGATGAGTCCACGGCCGAATTTGGCCATGAAATTGATGGCTTCCGGCGTAATTTTTTCGGCAGCCATGGTGAGGTCGCCTTCGTTTTCGCGGTCCTCGTCATCGACGAGGACGATCATGCGGCCGTTGCGGATTTCTTCGACGGCTTCTTCGACGGTGGCGAATGCTGGACGGTCGTTGGTCATGGGCGTTGAACCAATTGTAAGTTGTAAGTCTTAAGTGATAAGCAACGACACAAATGCAGACAAAGTCCGAGGGTGGTAAAAGTGGCGAAGTTTTCTCGATGGTTAGTCATGGGAGGTCTCGGAAATTAGTCATCAGTCGTCAGTCCTCAGTTACCGGTTCGGAAATCGGGGCTGGCGATAGATTGATGATAGCACTGGAAGAAAGTAGCGTGTGAACTCTACGAAAGACTTGGGTGGAGGAAGGGCTGGAAGAGTTTGCACCATCTGATCAGGATGGAGGAGAGCATCGAAATTATAAGAGAGTCAAAACGGCGCCGATCTGAAGATCGGCCACTACATGCCGGGCTGAAGCCCGGCGCTACGAAGGCCAGCCGCCTTCTACTAGGTGAGTGGGGAAACAGCGCCTTTGCTCAGTAAGAACAAAAAGGCGGACGCAGGCTGAAGCCTACGCTACATGGCTAAGCTACTTACGGGGCGAGGACGCGCCAGAGGTCCTCGCCGGAGAGTTTGATGCGCTGGGCGAGGCCGTCAACGATGTCGTGGAATTCGATCCATTCGGTGTCGGCTTCTTCGCTGCGCATGCGGAAGCGAGCACCGGTTTCTTGTTCGAGCAGAGTAGCTCCATCGGCCATGAGCTGGCCTTTTCTTGAAGTGATGCGAACACTGCCGACCCAATTGTTTTCATTGCGATAGTGGCCGAGGTAAGCGGCCCACTCTTTGGGCGTGTCGAACGCTTTTGGGCCTTTGTATTCCGGTTTTACAAACCAGTTGCTACCCCAGCCGAGCTCTACGACGGGCGATTTTGGATCCTTTGCGTTGGCGCGAGCAAAAATCAAAACGAATCTGGAAAAATCGGGGTGAGGCGCAACGAAGACGCCATCTCCCTGGGATTCGAGGGCGATGGACTGGTTTTTGTTCTTGAGAGAGAGACGGTTGGGTTCGGCGATGAATTCCAGGGAGTGACCGTCGGTGGATGTGTAAACACCGGCGAAGTCGGAGGCATTTTCGATGAAGGTTGCGGGCTTGATTTCGGGCGCGGAGGGGAAGCTTTTTTTCGCACGGTGAGCGCGCATGAGTTGCATGGCGAGTTGAGCGACAGGATTCGGGCGATAGCCCTGCATGGCGTTGATGGAAGCGAATGCCCCGACGCCTTCGTCGATGTCCACTTGAAGGGCGGAGGCGAAGGAGATCATGCCGCCGGTGTGGCGCAGGATTTTGTGGCCGTCGAGCGTGTCCACGGCGATGCCGTAGCCGTAGCTAGCGGTGGGGCCGAATTCGTCGGCTTTGATGTGAGCTTGCGAGAAAAGATTGAAGTTTTCTTCATTGAGCAGGCGCGACTTTGGGCCTTCGCCGTGGCGCGCAATCATTTGGACGTAAAGCCCCATGTCATGCGGAGTGGAAGCGATGCATCCGGCGCCATCGGAGGAGATGATTGCAGGCGCTTCGCAGAGGCGGCCGAAGCGCGAGAAGGTGTGGTCGTTCTGAAAGGCGCTGTAGTTTTTCGCGGTGCGGTCGCGGGCGTCGAGTGTGATAACGGGTTCCGTTTGCGACATGCCGAGCGGATCGAGGATGCGTTTGCGATAGATATCGGGGAGCAGTCCGCGGTCGAGCGTCATGAGCAGATGGCCGAGAAGTTGGAAGGCGGTGTTGTTGTAGTGAAAGAGTTTGCCGGGGGCGTAGGCGGCACGATGTTTTGCGGCGGGATCGGTGAGAAAGACATTGGGGATGCCGGGAAGGCCGGAAGTGTGCGTGAGGAGGTGGTGGACGGTGACTGGTGCGAAGGCGGAATCAATGCGGAACCAGGGGAGATAGTCGAGGATGGGCTTTTGCAGGTCGAGCTTGCCTTCCTGATGAAGTTGGAGGAGGCAGTTTGCGAGGAAACTTTTGCTGATGGAGCCGATCTGGAAAAGTTGGTCCGGCGTGACACGGGCTTTTTGTTGTACATCGCTGAAGCCATAGGTGACAACTCGCTGCACGCCGTCGCGGTCGGCGAGGACGAGAGTGAGACCGGGGGCGTTCATGGCGCGGAGATATTGTTCGGCGAAAGTATCCAGCGGTTTGAAAAGAGACTTGTAGCTGGACGTTGAGCTTTCGGCGAGCGATTCGAGTGCGAAGAATTTTGGAGAAGCGGCAAGTGCGGCTACGGCGCTGGCGCCAAGAAAATCGCGACGATTCATGGAAGACCTCGCTTAGCGGATTAAATTCATGAGCGGAGAAACAAAATGATATACAGCCGCACCGATGAGGGCAGCACCAGGAATTGTGAGCACCCAGGCCCAGACGATGCGGCGCGTGACGCCCCAGCGGACGGCGGAAAGACGGCGAGTGGCACCGACGCCTACGATGGCGCCAGTGATGGTGTGGGTCGTGCTCACGGGAATGCCGAAGAGAGCGTTGCCGACGACGGTGATGCCACCGGCCGTTTCCGCTGAAAACCCACCGAAGGGAGTGAGTTTCGTGACGCGCTGGCCCATGGTTTTGATGATGCGCCAGCCTCCGGCCATGGTGCCGCCGCCCATCGCGAGATAGCAGCAGATGATGACCCAATAAGGGACTTTAAAGTTGGGGAGCAGGCCACCGGCGACAAGCGCGGTGGTGATGATGCCCATGCCTTTTTGCGCGTCGTTGAGGCCGTGGCCAAAGCTGAAGAGAGACGCGGAGAGAAGCTGGAGGCGGCGAAACCAGCGGTCCACTTTTTGTGGGCGCTGGTTGCGGACGAGCCAACTGGTTGCAACGGTGAAAATTGCGGCCAGCACCATTCCGATGATCGGCGAAAGAAAAATGAAAAGAACGGGCTTGATCCATCCGCCGAGGATAAGCGCGCGGAAACCTGCGTGAGCGACGGCTGCGCCGCCATATCCGCCAAAGAGTGCGTGCGAGGAGCTTGTGGGCAGGCCGAGGATGAGGGTGATGAGATTCCATGTGATGGCGCCGAGCAGGCCAGCGAGCAAAACCTGCTGCGTGACCATTTCGATGTGAATCATGCCCTTGCCAATGGTGCTTGCGACGGCAGTACTGAGGCCGAACGCGGCGATGAAATTGAAAAATGCGGCGAGGGCGACGGCGCGGAAGGGAGTGAGGACGCGCGTGGAGACGACAGTGGCGATGGAATTGGCGGCGTCATGCCAGCCATTGGAAAATTCGAAAGCGAGCGTGAGGCCAATGACGACGAGAAGAAGATGGAAGTTGTTCACGAGCTTGCTCCGCAAGCATTGGCGAGTGACGAGCGGCGAGCGGCGAGTAAGAACCAGAACAAGTTGTTGGTAGAAACACGCGAAGCGTCTCGGCGTGACAGCAAGAAAGCAGATTCCTCGCTTCGCTCGGAATGACAAGCACTTGCTGCCCGACAAGTCTTGCGAAAAAGAAAAATTGGAAATGTCATGCGGATTTGAGGATGACGCCTTCGATCACGTTGGCGACGTCTTCGCACTTGTCCACGGCCGTTTCGATGACCTCGAAAATTTCTTTCCACTTGATGATTTGGACGGGGTCTTTTTCTTCGTCGAAAAGCTGGGCGATGAGGGTGCGGCAGATGCGGTCGCTCTCGTTTTCGTAGCGATTGATTTCGATGCAGTGCTTAAGGGCCTTTTCCGGCGTGCTGAGAGCGTGGACGGCGGCGGAGACTTCCGTTGTGGCGGCAACGAGAACCTTGACGAGGTCGATGGTGCCTTCGCGGACCTCGCTGACACGATAGAGAACGAAGCGGCTGGCGGCGGCGTCGACGAGGTCGATGACATCGTCGAGCTGGCTGCAGAGTTCGTGAATGTCTTCGCGGTCGAAGGGAGTGATGAACGTTTGATTGAGCTTGGTGAGAATTTCGTGGGTGATTTCGTCGCCCTGATGCTCGATGGCTTTGACGCTTTGCACCTGTTCGGGCACGCCGGTGTAATGGGAGAGCATCTGCTGGAGCGCTTTGGCGCCCACAACGATATTTTCCGCCTGCTTGGCGAACAGAGAGAAAAACCCCTCTTCGCGGGGCATAAACCGCTGCAAAAGTCCTGGCATGTTGTCTGACTCCCCCTGGAGAGCCGGTGAAACGAGGCGGCAGCAGTTTAGCGGAGGAGGGGCGGGGAGGCAACTTGGGGGAAAGAAAAAGGGCGGGCCGGAGACCGGACCGCCCTTTTTGTTGATTGAGGCTTTGGGCTAGCTGGAAAAATCGTGCTTGCCCAGGGCCAACTCAGAAGTTGGCCCCTACAACGCGCCCGAGAAGGGCGGAGTTTCTTAGTACATGCCGCCCATGCCGCCTGGAGCGCCACCCGGGCCGCCGGCTGCGGCAGCCTTGGTTTCTTCCTTGAGCTCGGCCACGAGAGCTTCCGTGGTGAGCATCAGGCCTGCGATGGACGCTGCGTTCTGCAACGCGAGGCGGGTGACCTTGGCCGGGTCAATGACGCCAGCTTTCACGAGGTCAACGTATTCGCCGCTGTCCGCATTGAAGCCGTAGTTTTCGTCCTTGGAGTCGCGAACCTTGCCGATCACGACAGCGCCTTCAAAACCGGCGTTGTGAGCGATCTGGCGGGCAGGCTCTTCGAGGGCGCGCTTCACGATGCCGACGCCGACTGCTTCGTCATCATGCAGCTTGAGTTTCTCGATTGCGGTGAGGCAGCGGAGCAACGCGGTGCCGCCGCCGGGAACGATGCCTTCCTCGACAGCTGCGCGGGTCGCGTGCATGGCGTCTTCCACACGAGCCTTCTTTTCCTTGAGTTCGGTTTCGGTCGCTGCGCCAACCTTGATGACTGCGACGCCGCCGACGAGCTTCGCCAGGCGTTCCTGGAGCTTCTCGCGGTCGTAGTCGGAGGTGGTGTTTTCCACTTGCTGGCGGATCTGGCGGACGCGGCCTTCGATTTCGCTGGCCTTGCCTGCGCCTTCGACGATCGTGGTGTTGTCCTTGTCAATCGTGACTTTCTTGGCGCGGCCGAGGTCTTCAACCTTCACGTTCTCAAGCTTGATGCCGAGATCTTCCGTGATGGCCTTGCCGCCGGTCAGGGTCGCGATGTCTTCGAGCATGGCCTTGCGGCGGTCGCCGAAGCCAGGAGCCTTGACCGCTGCGCACTGCAACGTGCCGCGCAGCTTGTTCACGACGAGAGTCGCGAGCGCTTCGCCTTCCACGTCTTCCGCGATGATGAGGAGGGGCTTGCCGCTCTTGGCGATGCCTTCGAGCAAGGGAAGCAGGTCCTTCATCGAGCTGATTTTCTTTTCATGGATGAGGATGCGCGCATCTTCGACAACACATTCCATGCGCTCCGGGTCCGTGACGAAGTAAGGCGAGAGGTAGCCGCGGTCGAACTGCATGCCTTCCACGACTTCCAGCGTCGTTTCCATGGTCTTGGACTCTTCCACGGTGATGACGCCGTCCTTGCCGACCTTCTTCATGGCCTCGGCAATGATTCCGCCGATTTGCTTGTCGTTGTTGGCGGAAATGGTGCCGACCTGGGCGATCATGTCACCCTTGACGTCTTTGTGGAGCTTCTTGATTTCTTCGACGGCTGCTTCGACGGCGCGATCGATGCCGCGCTTCAGTGCTGTGGGGCTCGCGCCAGCGGCAACCGTCTTCACGCCTTCGCGGAAAATGGCCTGCGCCAGAACGGTGGCAGTGGTGGTGCCGTCGCCCGCGACGTCAGACGTCTTGGAAGCGACTTCGCGCACCATCTGCGCGCCCATGTTCTCGAGGGGATCCTTCAGTTCGATTTCTTTTGCAACCGTCACGCCGTCCTTGGTGATGATCGGCGCGCCGAACTTCTTTTCGATCACCGCGTTGCGGCCCTTGGGACCGAGAGTGATCTTAACCGCATCGGCAAGAGCATTCACGCCGCGCAGAATTGCCTGGCGCGAAGCCTCTCCCGTAACAATCGTCTTTGCCATTGCTTGATTCCTCCGTGAAATTCTTTCTGCTTAATGCTGAAACCGAGGTGACTCACTACTTGCCGGGCTAAAGCCCGGCGCTACAAAAAACCAGCGAAACCGCCGGTCTAAAGACCGGCCACTACAAAACCCGAACAAGAGGTTCCAAAGCTACTTCTTGGCTGCCTTTGCTGCGCCGCTCAGCTTCGCGAGGATTTCTTCTTCCCGGAGGATGAGGAGCTCTTCGTCTTCGATCTTGATTTCCGTGCCGCTGTACTTGCCGAACAGAACGCGGTCACCGGGTTTTACATCCAGGGGAACGAGTTCGCCCTTCTCGCGCTTTCCGGCGCCGACGGCGATGACTTCGCCCTCCTGGGGCTTCTCTTTTGCGGAGTCAGGGATGATGATTCCACCCTTGACGGTTTCCTTCTCTTCAATGCGCTTCACGATCACGCGGTCGTGGAGCGGCGTCAGATTGACTGCCATCTTCGAAAAACCTCCGTTGGTGAGCTATCAGGTTTGCTTGAGGTGAGGAGCGCGGTGTTAGCACTCCTCCCAGGCGAGTGCTAATATAGCTGGGAAGTCCCTCCAAGTCAAGCCAAAGGCCGGCATTTTGGAGGATTTCCACTGATTTTGCGCGTGGACCGGTTTTATGCGTAAGTCGCGTATTTTGTTAACTTTAAATAGTGCAAGAAAAATCTTGCACTTGGCGGCTGCCGTGCTTAGGCTCTCCCTTAGTGAATACTCTTACCTACATCAGGCTGGTTGGCTTCACTGCCGGAACGTTGTTACAGCTCTTCTGGATGGTGGTGATTCTTGGCTACCGCCGCCAGCGCAATTTCGAGCGTGTGTTTTTCTTTCTCTGCCTTTCCCTTTTCTTGTTCTACGCAGGATCGCTCTTAGCGCTGAATACCACTCTGTACTATGCAAATCCTCCGACTTCATTGCTTAGCAGTGCATGGGTTTTGGTCTGTTCAGGGTTGTTTTTTTTTCCATCTCTGCTTTTGCATTTGCACGTGGAGTATGCGAGCACGCGCAATCAGCTTAAGAGCGGCACTCACAAGGGGTGGCTCATAGCCGTCGCGTATCTTCCGCTTATCTATGTGGGCCTTCATTTCTATCAAGGAGCAATCCGCGGAGCAGAGTTTGATTTTGTCGGCCCGATTGCCACGTTGGGCTGGCCCTATAAGACATGGCTGTGCAGCGCCATGTTTGCGTGCGCCTTGTGGGATGAACGATTTGCCAAAGCAAATCCGGGTGAGGCTGAAGCAGGTTTTATCGGTTCCCTTGGAGGAGTTTTACTTGGTGGCGGCGGACTGATTCTTATTTTGACCATCTTTCCACCAAATCCCAGTGGGCTGATTGCCGACGCTGTCTTCCATACGATTCTGGCCTTCATGCCGCTGCTGCCGATGGTGGATCTCATTTATGCAGCCCAAAAGAGAAATTTTCTTTTGCTTGGGCAGCAAAAAAACTTGGTTTACGCCGTCTCGATTACTTTTCTCGCGCTCCTCTACCTGAGCGTAATTCGGCGCGCAGGAGACTGGCTCGAGCCGGTGTTTCCTCCTGAAGCTACTGCAGCCGTGTTGGTTTTCGTTCTTGTTATTTTCTTTGAGCCGCTACAACGGGTGGTCGGGCGCCAATTGCGCGCGACAGCGCAGACAGAAATGGACCGTACGCAAAAAATTCTGGGAGCGATTCAGGGTGTTGCGCGCGCAGGCAATTCCGAAAAGCTGAACCGATTCATTGAAGAATGGGTGAAAGAACGCTTTGAGTTTGCCGAAGTGCGTTTGATCTTGTCGCCGGAGCGGACGATGAGAAAAGGAAGTGTGGGGAACTTGCCCAGTTCTGAAAACACATTTGAGATCGCTGAGGCAAATCGCAGGTTGGGAAGCCTGGAAGTAAAACCACATGGCGCCATGATCTCGGGGGAGACAAGGGCCGCTTTGGAATTTCTGTGCGAACAACTGTCGGCGAAGCTGGATCTCTGTCGGCTGATCGAAGAGAAAGTGGAATTAGAAAAAGAATTGGCGGAAAGAGAGCGGCTGGCACTGGTTGGTCAGACGGCGGCGAGTATTTCGCACAATTTGAAGAATCCACTGGGGGCGATCAAGACGATTTTGCAGGTGCAACTGGAAAATCCGGAGATGCCGGAATCCATGCGCGGCGAGACGAAGATGGTGCTGGAAGAGATTGGCAGGCTCTCCGGAAAATTAAATCAGCTGTTGCAATTCAGCAGGCCGGCGGTGCGCGCGGGGAATGTCGCGATGGAATGCGACGCACGAGTGGTGATTGACGAGGCGGTTTCTGTGCTGCGTCCTCAGGCAGAGAAGCGCAGAATTTCGCTGCGCGTGGAAATGGCGGCATCGAATACACGCGCAGCTGTCGCTGCCGAAGCGCTGAACGACATTGCTTCGAATTTACTGGTGAATGCGCTGGAGGCTGTTTCTTCAGGAGGGCACGTCACAGTGAGCAGCGAAGTTCGCGATGGTGCACTCACTCTTTTCTTTGACGACGATGGGCCGGGGATTCCCGAATCATTGCGAGAAAAAATCTTGCAGCCGTTCTTTACAACGAAATCGCAGGGTACCGGACTGGGACTGGCGATCGTCGCGAGGCGCGTGGGGGAGTGCAATGGAACCCTTGTTTGGAACAGCCCGCTGCGCGATGGACGCGGTACTCGGTTCGAAATTAATTTGCCCCGTGTGGAAGCAGCGAAGGAGGCACAGTGAAGACGATTCTGGTTGTGGATGACGAGCCTGCAGCGCGTTATGGATTGCGGCGGGCACTTGAATCGCGCTATCGCGTGGTTGAGGCGGAATCGGCGGAAGAGGCGCGTGCGGCGATTCCGACGGAAAAGCCGGATTTGATGCTGCTGGATGTGGTGATGCCCGGGCAGGACGGAATTTCATTTTTGAAGTTGCTGCGCGAGGAGGGGAATGAATTGCCGGTGCTGATCGTCTCCGCCCTGGATACGGCAAAAACGGCGGTGGAGGCTTTGCGTGTAGGCGCAGCGGATTATTTGGTCAAAGGGTTTGAGTTGGATGAACTGCGGCAGCGGGTAGTGAATCTGTTGAAACTGACTGGGCTGGAAAAAGAAAATTCCGCGTTGAAGAGCCAGTTGGCCGTGGAAGGCCAGTTTGGCGGGATGATCGGGCGCTCACCAGGGATGCGGCGGGCGTTTGAAATGGCGGATCGCGTTGCGGCGACGGATTCAACGATTCTGATTCTCGGCGAGAGCGGGACGGGAAAGGACTTGATGGCACAGGAAATCCACGCGCGTTCGCCGCGCGCGGGGAAACCATTTGTCGCGGTGAATTGCGCGGCCCTGCCGGAGAATCTGATTGAGTCGGAGTTGTTTGGCTATGAACGCGGTGCATTTACCGGCGCGGCGCAGCAGAAAAAGGGAAAATTTGAATTGGCGACCGGCGGCACGCTCTTTCTGGACGAAATTGGCGATATGAATCCAGTGACGCAGGCAAAGGTGCTGCGGGCGCTTGAAAATCGTACGATTGAGCGGCTCGGCGGGTCGCAATCGATTCCGGTGGACGTGCGGGTGATCAGCGCGACGCACCGAGATTTGCCGGGAGAGATTGCGGCGGGAAAATTTCGCGAAGATCTCTTTTACCGGTTGCGTGTGATTACGATCGAGCTGCCTTCGCTGCGCGAACACAGGGAAGATATTCCCGTCCTGGCGGATGAATTTCTGCGGCTGCACGGAAAGCGCTTGAATCGGAATATGCAACTGAGTCGCGATGCTTACGCAGCGCTGGAGCGTTACGATTGGCCAGGCAATGTACGCGAATTGAAGAACGCCATTGAACGAAGCATGGTGCTGGGGCCCGGCAATGAAATCGGAATGAAGGATTTGCCGGAAGAGGTGGCAACGGGGAAGGCGATTACGCAAAAAGAGAATGGGCACGATGCAGACAGCGGAATGAGCGAACACGACTTTCGCGAGGCAAAACGAAAGTTTGAAGTTGCGTGGATTACGAAACAACTGGCGAGTCATCGCTGGAATGTTTCGCGCACCGCTGCGACCATTGGTTTGCATCGACAAAGTTTGCAGGAAAAACTGCGCGAGCTAGGGATTCGCCGTCCTGGGCGCGAGCCGATGGAGGAGGAAGCGTGAACCTTGCCCGGACCGTGAGGGGTTACGTGCTTGCGGGAGGCGCGAGTTCGCGTTTCGGCACGGACAAAGCTTTTGCCGAACTGCAGGGCCAAACAATGCTTGTACGCACCGCGAAACTGCTTGCGAGAGTCACTGCGCACGTCAAGATTGTTTCTCCAACCGCCAAGCTTCGCGCCGAGGAGTACGAAACTGTTGCAGACCGCTGGCCGGGAGAAGGCCCTCTCGGCGGCATCTTGACTGCTCTCGCCGACGCGAACGAACAAGATGGCGAGGGAGCTAACGCGCTAATTGTAAGTTGCGATATGCCGTTTCTAACCGCGGAGTGGCTGCACTTTGTGGCCGAGCGCGCATTAGCGTCAGGCGCGGAAGCTGTTATCCCAAAGAGCTCGGACGGGTGGGAACCATTGTGTGCCGCCTGGCGTGGCGCGGCGGCGGAAATCATTGAGCCGTTGTTCGAAGCAGGAACGCGCAAAATCACTGAGGCATTGAACGCTCTGCGCGTGGAAGTTCTTGACGAAAAGGATTGGAAACTGTTTGATACAAACGGGCGGCTGTTTTGGAACATGAACACGCGGGCGGATTATGAAGAAGCGCTGCGTGCGATTGCCGCGGAGAAGTTGTGACGGACACAGAAAAACAGAACGGGGCGGCGGCTGCGACTTTTTTTGAATTTCGCGACGTCAGCAAGGCGTTTGACGAGCGCCCTGTGCTGAATCACGTCTCGTTTACCGTGAAGCGCGGCCAAACATGCGTGATCATGGGACGTAGCGGTGTTGGCAAATCCGTTTCGCTCAAGCACATCATGGGATTCCTGAAGGCC
>JAFDVY010000106.1 GCA_018268785.1 Acidobacteriota bacterium
ATTAGCGAGAAGCGGCTTGCCCGTAGCGGTGTATGCTCCGCTCACAACCCAGTTGTTGCTGCCGAGGGCGTGCTGAATGTCTTCCTGAGATTCGCGGAGCCAGTCTTTAATCTCCGGGGCAATGGCCGACGAAAAGTCGGGATAATTTGGAATTTGTTGCGCGTCGTTGCCGGCTTTGAGAACTGTGTCCGGAACCATATCGTCATCGTCGTCTTGGTCATCCGAGTTGCGGCCGGATTGCTGGTCGCCGCCTTCCGCATTTGGATCGCCGACGACAAAGTGATCCATGGCGGCTTCGCTCGAGAAAAGCTCTTTGGCGCGCTCGGCACCGGCGCGTTCGGTGACTTTCGCGCGATTGATTTTGGATTCCCAAGAACTGGAAAGCGTTTGATACATGTAGCCCGCGATGGCGAGGGAATCGGACGGCTTCCAGGGCCCGGGCTTGTAGCGAAGAAGATTGAATTCGATGGGAAGATTGTTCTGGTGTTGGGCGATAAACGCATTAACGCCGCGCGCGTAGGCTTCGACAGCGCCGCGCTGCTCTTCGTCGAGCAAGGTCACGTCGCGGTCGGCGGCCGCGCCAAGGCGGAGCGTGCGGAATTGTTTGTCGATAGGAATCAAGTCAGCGCCGAAGATTTCTGAAATTTGGCCACGCGCGACGCGCCGGAGCAAGTCCAATTGCCAGAGACGGTCCTGCGCCATGACGTATCCCTGCGCTTCGACCATGTCGTTAAAAGAAGCGGCGCGAATGTGCGGCACGCCCCAGATGTCGCGCTCCACGGTGACTTCGCCCTTCAAGCCGGGAAGGGAAAGAGTGCCGTCCACTTGAGGAAGCGGGCGGTAGACGTACCACCAAAGGCCAAAACCAACGATGAGAATAACTACGGCAAAGACCCAGCCAAAAATCCGCAGCGCGCGCAGCAAAGAATCTCCCACTCGCAAATAGCGAAAACTGAGTGTAGTGGAGCGGCTCTGCGGGCGCAACTTTGCGCCGAGCAGCAAAAACCGCCGCGGCGCGGGAGTGCTGCTACAATTTCCAGAGGAAGCGAGCCTCGAATGTTCTTTGTCAGACTGGTCGGTGTAATCGCGCTTGTGGCGCTGAACGGCTTCTTCGCCGCGGCGGAGTTTTCGCTTGTGGCTGTGAGGATATCGCGCGTCCGGCAACTCGTCGGCCAGGGCAATTCCAGCGCAAAAATTGTGGAAAGTTTGCTGCTCGATTTGCATCGCGTCGTGTCGGGCGTGCAGCTTGGAATTACCCTTACCAGCCTGGCTCTGGGCGCTTTGGGAGAAGCCACCTTTGCCAATTTCTTCCTAAGCGTGTGGCCGGGAACGCCGGGCACGCGCTCGGCAATACTGGCGCACGCGCTTTCGCTTACCTGCGCGTTTGTGTTGTTGAGCGGATTGCACGTGGTGATTGGCGAGCTCGTGCCAAAGACGGTGAGCTTGGCGCGCGCGGAACGCGTCGCGTTGCTCGTTGCCCGGCCCTTCCACTGGTTCTTGAACACCTTCCGGTGGGCGATTGATTTGCTCGATGGGCTTTCCGGGGCGGTGGTCAAAGCGCTCGGAGTAACGAGTCGCAGCGGACACAGCGTCGCTCACTCCACGGAAGAATTGCAAGTACAGATTCAGCAGGCTCGCGAAAGGGGCTTGCTTGCGCCCGGCGAAGAAAAATTTATCTTGAGCGCCATTGAACTCGGGCAGGTTCAGGTGCGCGAGATCATGGTGCCACGGCCCGACATGCATGTTCTCCCCATAGAGGCCCCGCTGGACCAGGTAATGCGGGTTTTCGCAACGACGCAGCGATCGCGGATCCCGGTCTATCGCGGCACCCTCGACCACATGCTGGGTTTTGTCCATATCAAGGACATGATGTGGGTATTGTTGGATCGCGAAAGGCGCTTGGAGGAACGCGCGCCGGGAAGCCCATTTGATTTGCGGCGCGTCTTGCGCGAGTTGCTGATTGTGCCGGAGACGAAACCCGCGCGGGAATTGCTGAATGAATTTCGCTCGAAGCATACCTCCATGGCCGTAGTCGTCGACGAATTTGGAAGTATTCTCGGTCTCGTAACGATGGAAGATATTCTCGAACAGCTCACGGGCGAGATTCACGATGAGTTCGACGTGGTCGAGCGGCCTTTGACGCTGGCGGACGGAGCCGTGATTTTTGACGCGGCGCTGAGCGTGCGCGATTTGGACGCGCAGTACAACATAGTGCTTCCCGAGGACCCCGCGTACGCGACGGTCGGCGGTTTCGTGCTCGACCAGCTTGGGTTTATTCCCAAGGGGGGAGAAAGCTTTGCGTTTGGAAATTTCAAGTTCACGGTTGTCGAGATGGACGGCCGGCGCGTAGCGCGGGTGAAGATTCAATTGTTGCCACAAGAAAGCGCGGGGAAGGGAAGCCCCTCCGCAGACGCGGGTCGCAAAGTCGAAACGAATTTGCCTGCTTCCGGATCATAATTTCTCCCGAATGTTTCGCCATCCTAGCGATTGATCGCGCCCGGCAGAGTGTCAGCATGGACAAGATCCGGCGGCACAAGCGTTGAGTTTCCGCAGGCTCTTTTGGAAAATGAATTGTGAGTCCCCAAAAGCACCGGATTGCCGATTATCTGCGGCCCAAAACGCTGACCATGTTGTTGCTCGGGTTTTCTTCCGGCCTTCCTTTTTATCTCGTTGGCAATACCTTCGGCTACTGGCTGCGCGATGAACACACCTCCCTTACGGCGATCGGATTTCTATCCTGGGTCGGCATTGCCTATTCACTGAAATTTCTTTGGGCGCCATTGATTGATCGAGTTGACTTGCCGTTATTCAAACGCCTTGGGCATCGACGCGGATGGATGATGTTTTCGCAGATTGTCGTAGGGCTCGCGCTGATTGCCATGGGCGGAACCGGCACGAAAGCCGGTCTTGGCCGTCTCGGCGCATTTGCCCTCATCGTCGCTTTCTCAGCGGCGACGCAAGACATTGTGATCGATGCGTGGCGAATCGAATCTGCGGACGACGGGGAAGAGCAAGGCTTGCTCGCATCCGCCTATCAGTTCAGCTACCGGCTGGCGCTCCTGACCACCGATTCCCTGATCCTCATCGTCGCCGCGACCGTCGGTTGGCGCCTGTCCTACGGCATCTACGGCGCAGCCATGGCCGTTGGAATGATCGCTACGTGGCTTGCGAAGGAACCGGATCGCGCCGATGCGACGACGGGCGAAGAAAAGCGCCAAGCACAGCTCTGGACATTTCGCGGCTTCTTCGACGCCGTTGTGGGACCGTTCATCACTTTCTTCCGCGCACACGGCTGGCTCGCACTTGTGATGCTGGCGGCCATCAGTCTCTACCGCATACCGGATTTCATGATGGGTCCGATGGCGAACCCCTATTACCACGACCTCGGCCTCACAAAACAAACTGTCGGAGCGGTGCGCGGCTCGATCGGACTTATCGCTACATTTTGCGGCATCGCGGCGGGCGGATACTGTTCGCTGAAGCTTGGTTACATGCGCGCGCTCATTATCGGGGGGATCTTGCAGGCAGCCGCGACCGCATCCTTTGCGGCTCTCGCGTTCGCGGGCTTGAGCATTCGTCTCTTCGCAATCATCATGGCCGGTGACAATTTCAGCTTTGCGTTCGCTGGCGTTGCGTTGATCGCGTACATGTCAAGCCTCACGAGTCTGGGGTACACGGCCACGCAGTATGCGCTTTTGAGTTCAACCTATGCCTGGCTGGGAAAGATCTTGAAGGGATTTTCCGGCGCCACGGTCGAAAGCCTAAGCCACACGCACGGCCTCATTCACGGCTACGGCATTTTCTTTATAGCTTGCGGACTGACAGGCGTGCCGGCCATTCTCCTATTCGCTGCATTGGGCTACTGGCACAAGCGGAAGCAACTGGCCCCAGCCGCGGCCTAGAAAACTTTCCATTCGTAGCGCAAGGCGAGTTTCCCGAGACTCATTTCTCAGGAAGAACGACCGGTGTGCCGCGGCCGAGGGCGAGTGTCTTGGCTGCGCTGCCTTTATTTACGCCAATCTCGATGTACCCACTGGACCCGACGTAAGCAATCGGTTCGCCTGCCGCTCCACGCGCGAAAGTATCCACCAGCTTTTTCACCACGTGCGTTCCAATCTGGAGCTGGAAGTGTCCATTCTTCTGCGCGCTTTCTGGAATATTTTCCGCGCGAAAGTTTGTAATCAAGTTTCCAAACGCGTCCACGCGCAGGACTACGCCTTTTAAACTGCCGTCCGCGGCTTTCGGCTTCGGCATCGCGAACTTCTTGTAGTCCGTGATTTCGTCGCCCATGCTTGGCGTTTGCCAGCCCTTCGTCAGCCATGCAGCGACAGGCGCAAAAATATCGCGCCCGTGAAACGTTTTGCTCACCGGACTCAAATAATAGTGCTCAACGTTGGCATGCCGAACCACCACATTATCTTCGCGTTCGAAAATCACTGACAGCACGCCATTGTCCGGCGCAATAAAATATTGATTCTGCGCGCTGACGAGCAGCGGCCGGCGTTCCGTGCCAACTCCGGGGTCCACGACGACAACGTGAACGGTTTTGGGTGGAAAATAAGAGTATGCCGAGCCAATCGTAAGCGCGCCGTCCAGCAAATCATAGGCAGTAACGTTGTGCGTGATGTCCACGATGGTCACGTCGGGATTGATCTTCAGGATGACGCCCTTCATCGTGCCAACGAGATGGTCGTTTGTCCCATAATCGGTCGTCAGCGTAATGACGGGATTGGGCACTTTAGTTTGCTTCGGAGCCGTGTTTTGCGTCGCCATAGTAAGTCTGTCGCCTTAGATTTCGTGCAAACGCCCACGCCGGGCTTGCAGGTCTTTTATCCTTCCTTCCGACGCTAACGGAACTGCGCGGCACGGTCAATGAACCTGCCGTCCCATGCTGTGCAAAGGGAAACTCCCCGGTCACCTCAGAGACCGGGAAACAGAACTCGGGAACTCCAAAATCTACACTTGACATCGGCAGAAAATCCACTACCATACGGTTGTGGATAGGCTAGACACAACATTTGCCGCTCTGTCTGATCCGACCCGCCGGGCGATGATCGAACGACTCTCCCATGGGCCTTCCTCCGTGCATGGATTGACGGAACCGTTTGCACTCTCGCAGCAGATGATTTCAAAACATATTGCCTGCCTGGTGCGGGCGCGGATTGTGATCAAGACGAAGCGTGGAAGAGAGAGCGTGTGCACGCTCAGGCCAGAGGCGATCAAGACAGTCAGCGACTGGGCAACTAACTATCGGCGATTCTGGGAAGAGAGTTTCGACAAGTTGGATGTGGTTTTGAATCAAATGAAGAAAGCGGAGGTCAGAAATGACAACAAACGCGGTTAAAGAGAAAGAGCGGATGGTGATCACCAGGGTTTTTGACGCTCCACGCGCATTGGTTTGGGAGGCGTGGACAAACCCGAAATATGTGATGCAGTGGTGGGGGCCGAAGGGTTTCACTGCGCCTGTTTGCAAGATTGATTTTCGCGTGGGAGGAAAATTTCTCTGCTGCATGAGATCGCCGGACGGCCAGGAGGGCTGGAATGGCGGGGAATATCACGAGATTGTTCTGCACGAGAAGATCGTTTACTCCCTGTACTTTGCCGACTCGAAGGGAAACAAGATTGATCCTGCGCTGCATGGAATCGAACACGAGGCCATAGACGATGCGCGCGACGTGGTTATTTTTGAGGACTTTGGAAACGGCCAGACGAAACTGACCATGATTGGCAATGAAACCATGGAAGACGCAAAGAACAGCGGACAACTCGAGGGCTGGAATGAGGTCTTCGACAAAGTTGCCGCAGTTATTGCGGGGCTGGCGAAGGCGAAATAAGAAGTTGAAGTGTTGATGATCGTCCCGCGCTAGATACAGCTACGGCCGGCGGCGGAGGCTTAGTTAGAACGGCTTCTCGCCGCTTGGCCGAATAGCTGCAATTTCATGTTTGCTGGCACAGTTCCACTGGGACGACAAGTCGGCCTTCGTACTTGTCGCTGAAGTGTTTTCGGCCAGACTTCCAAATCCATTCATTCACCGCGTCGATGCCGATTTCGCGCAAGAAGCGATGGAAGTGCCCGGTCAGTTTGAATTTTTTTGGATCACGCCGCTTTGGATCAAGAATTTAAACTGACCATTCTCGCGATTTAGCGCCAAGGTTGCGGCAAGCTCTGCGCTTTGTTACTGTTACAAATGAGCGGGCGTCGTACAATGGCAGTATAGAAGCTTCCCAAGCTTCGGACACGGGTTCGATTCCCGTCGCCCGCTCCAGATTCCTAAAGAACAGAATTTCTTCTTCTTTTTTCCACCTGTTGCCAAATCCGGAATTCGTGTGTTGGAATACGTCCGTCGTTCGAACATATGCCTTTTGCTCGCGAAGAGTGCCCGAATTTCAAGATGGATATGGCGAGTGGAAGAAAGCCTGTGGCGGTGTCTATACAATTTCCGTAGCCGAGGCAGTGGCCGCCGGAGAAGAGGTTTTCCGGCAGGGTCTTGGATGCCCATCAGTCAGCAAGGTCACCTCATAATTTCGCTATTTCGCGGGCGACGATTTCAATACTATCTTCGCTGCGCGTCTGACTAGACCAATGCGGCGTTCAAATTCTCGATAGCCTCGTCTACCTCGGCTGTGTTTTTGTAACCGACCGTCACGCAATCCACCCCAGCGTTTCGAAACGCAAATCGCATCGCCGCCTTGCGGTCCTCGCGGTTGAACGCTCCTTCGCCCACCAATTTCATGCTGATTACACCCATGCCTTGCTTCCGCGCTTGCTGGACGTGAGAGACAACTTCAGGCACATTCCCGGGTCCATCCGTGTTGTAGTCTTCAGCATCCATCCGTGTTCCTTTGTGATTCATGCGAATCATGGCCACATCGAGCCATTTCGTTGAAGGAACCTGCCGCAACGCCGGGAGCCCATGCACCGACGCGCCGTGACTCCTGATCACGCTCTTCGACTGCGCTTCCAAAATTCCGTCCTGCCATTTGGCTGTGTCGCTGGGCCACGTTGCGGTGTGCTGCCAGTGCAGCAGCATGATGTCGAAATACTCCGTATTCGCGAGCTTCCGCAACTCGTCAAATTTTGCTCGCGGATCAACCCCTTGCCGCGTCGTGACTTTCGACATGAGCCGGTAGCTATCGCGGGGCAAACCTTTCAGAGCGATTCCCAACATGCGGTGCATGTCGCCGTAAGATTCGGCTGTCTCGAAGAAACGGATCCCGCGCTCATAAGCGTACCGGACCAATTTCGTGAATCCGTCTTGCCCCAATTCGCGTTGCACCATGCCAGAGATGCTGCCGGTACCGAGTGCGAGCCGGGTCACATTCACGCCGGATTTTCCCAGCGTCACCCAATCCGTGGCTGTTTGCTTCGCCGCCGCTCCCAGCGGCAGGTTTCCTACGGTCGCAAAAACGCCGGCGGCCAGCCCCGTTTTCAGAAGTTCACGTCGCGTGTATTGTGGCATTGGATCACCTCGAATCGGGTGAATGGCAAAGCAGCATCATAGACTTCCGTTCCCTGCGAATTCAATCGCCCAGATATTGGGCTGGGCGGGCGGCTCACGAAACATTTGTTCACCCTCGCGCATCAAACAATTACCACACGCTAAGGAAACCACATGCAAAGTACATCTGCGAAACACGCGTTTTCCGAACGGCCGGCAGCAAAGTCCGGGCAATTCCTCCTCGGCAACGATTTGAGCGTCAATCGCCTTGGCTTCGGCGCCATGCGTATCACAGGCAACGGTGTCTGGGGCGAACCGTCTGATCGCAAGGCGGCCATTGCCCTTCTTCGGCGTGTGGTCGAGCTCGGCATCAACTTCATCGACACCGCCGACTCCTACGGCCCGAACGTCAGCGAAGAAATTATCGCCGAAGCGCTCCATCCCTATCCTGCGGGCCTCGTGATTGCCACAAAAGGCGGTTTCGACCGCAGCGGCCCGAATCGCTGGACCGAAAACGGCAATCCCAAACACCTGCGCGAAGCATGCGAAGGAAGCCTGCGCAGACTGAAACTGGATCGTATTGACCTCTACCAACTCCATCGCATCGATTCGAAATATCCAGCCGAAGACCAGCTTGGCACGCTGAAAGATTTGCAATCCCAAGGAAAAATCAAGCACGTGGGCCTTTCGGAAGTCAGCGTCGCGCAAATTCAGGCGTCCCAAAAAATTGTCCCCATTGTTTCCGTGCAGAATCGCTACAGCGTCACCGACCGCGCATCCGAGGATGTTTTAAAATTCTGCGAAAAGGAAAATATCGGCTTCATCCCGTGGTTTCCGCTCGCAGCAGGAAAATTGTCCGCAGCTGCAAGCGCACTAAACAAAGACGCGGAAGAACTTGGCATGTCTCCTTCGCAACTCGCCCTCGCTTGGCTCCTCTGGCGCTCTCCCGCAATGCTGCCGATTCCGGGAACTTCGCGCGTGGATCACCTCGAAGAAAACGTTGCGACTGTTTCTCTCAAAGTGCCGAACGAAACGCTGAGCGCCCTGGCAAAACTCTCCTGATCGTGGCGCTTTTATTGCCGGCTTTCCTCAACCCGGCGCGCGATCCACTTGGATTTCATTGACCCGCGCCAAACCTCAATGTTTTTCAAAAAATGCAGTTCATCCGCGCCCGCACAAATTTGACGAATTCACGATACAATTAAGGGCTATGCTTTCGGTCAATAACGTCACTATGCGCTACGGCGCTCGCGTCCTCTTTGAGGATGTCACCTGCACCTTTTCGGCAGGCCGCCGCTACGCCATCACCGGGCCCAACGGCGCCGGTAAGTCCACTCTAATGAAGATCTTGACGGGCGAGATCGAGCCGACCAGCGGCAACGTCTCCCGCCCCAAGCGCATGGGTATCCTGCGCCAGGATCAGTTCGCCTTTGACGACTATCGCGTCATCGACACTGTCATCATGGGCAACTCCGCACTTTGGGCGACCCTCCAGGAACGCGATGCGCTTTACGCCAAACCTCACGAAGAACTCACCGACGCCGACGGCATGCGTCTCGGTGAGCTCGAAGGCATCGTCGGTGAAGAGGGCGGGTATACCGCGGAGACCGATGCCGCCATCCTCCTCGACGGACTCGACATTCCGTCCGAGCTTCACGAACGAAAAATGGGCGAACTTCAAGGCGGCCAGAAAGTACGCGTCCTTCTCGCGCAAGCTCTCTTTGGCAACCCATCGACTCTGCTGCTCGATGAGCCGACCAACTATCTCGACCTCGATTCCGTTCACTGGCTGCAGGATTACCTGATCAAGTATGAAGGCATCCTGATTGTCATCTCGCACGACCGCCACTTCCTGAACGAAGTCTGTACTCACGTTGCGGACATCGACTACGAATCCGTCATCACTTATGTCGGCGGGTACGACGACATGGTGCTTGCCAAAACTTCCGTTCGCGCCCGCATCGAATCCGAAAACAAGGTGCGCGAAAAGAAGATCGCACAGCTTCAGGATTTCATCGCGCGCTTTTCCGCCGGCACGCGTTCCGCGCAAGCCACTTCGCGCAAGAAAGAAGTCGAACGGCTGCAAACCACGGAACTTGCGCGCTCCAACATTCAACGCCCTTTTATTAAATTTGAGTTGACTAAACCATCGGGGCGTCACCCGCTCGAATTCAAGAGTCTGAAAAAATCGTACGGCGATCTGAAGGTCATCAACGGCTTCGCAGCTAACGTGGACCGCGGCGAAAAAATCGGGCTACTGGGGCGCAACGGCGTGGGAAAGACCACGCTGCTCCGGTCGCTTGTTCGCAACGCGCCCGGCCTGATTGACGATGCCGACCGCCACTTCGGCGTCGATGGCGGTACGGTTCGCTGGGGCCATGAAACGAGCGTCGGCTACTTCGCACAGGAGCACGACCTCGACAAGACTTCCAACACCACCGTCATCGAATGGCTTGCCCAGTTCGACCCACTTGCCGGACAGCAAACGCTGCGTGGCCTGCTCGGCCAAATGCTTTTCAGCGGAGACGATGCGACGAAGCCGATCAAGGCATTATCCGGCGGTGAAACGGCTCGCATTCTTTTCTGCCGGCTGATGCTGCTCAAGCCGAATGTTCTTATTTTCGACGAGCCCAGCAACCACCTCGACCTCGAATCCATTAACGCGCTCAACATCGCGCTGCAGAAATACGAAGGAACGGTTTTTCTCGTCACGCATGACCACGATCTTCTCGACGAAGTTGCCACGCGCATCTGGAGCTTCGATCACGGCCACATCGACGATTTCAAGGGACCGTACGAGGATTTTCTGACGGACCAGAAGCGCAAGGCTGCACAAGCTGCGGGGGCTCGGCGGTAGTTGCGGCAGAGGGCCCCTTCGGAAAGCGGCCCCTACAACTTCGTTCTCGTTGTCGAATCCTTGCTTGTTCCAAAAGCGAAAAGCGGATTCCTCGCTTCGCTCGGAATGACAATTGTGCTTTGGCTTATTCCTCGGAATGACAGTGTCGCAGACTATTTCTCAAATTTTCACATTTCCAAGCCGTTGATCACGCCGCGCATGTAGGCGAGGCTTTCGATGACCCCAGGCATAGGATCTTTTTCGTTGATTTCGTATTCCAGATCGACGAAGCCTTTGTAGTTGATGGCGGCCAGCGTTTTAAAAATTTCGCGGATGGGCATTTTGCCGCGGCCCACGGCGACCTGGCTTTCCTTCGCGGACATATCAGACAAGTCTTTAACGTGCATATTGAAAAGGCGCGGTCCGGCTTCTTTGATCGCGTGAACTACGTCTGTTCCCGTGCGTGCAGTATGGCCGACATCAATGCAACAGCCGATTCTCGGATCGAGGTCTTTCACGACTTTCAATACGTCCAGAGGGGATGCCCAAAGTTTGTCTTCGGGGCCGTGATTGTGGATGGCGAAGCGAATGTCGTATTCCTTCACGAATGTTTCGATTCGGGGGAGGGTCGCTGGCGCAGGATCGCCGGCGACGATGACTCTGGCGCCGGCGCGTTTTGCGTATTCAAATTTCGCGCGGATGTCGGAGTCTTCGTCTTTGTCGAAATAGATCGTTCCGGCGGCGTGGATTCTTATTCCGGAGGCTGCGTATCCGGCGAGCGCGGCGGATTCGCCTTGCACGTCCATGGGCAGATGGTCTTTTGTGTCTTTCAAGTTGACGTCGGAGACTTCTAGTTCTTTGAGGAACGGAAGCATTTGCGCGCGAGCGAAATTGCGAAATGTGTAGCTGGCGATTCCCAATCGAATCACGCCATCTGGCTCACCCGCCGACCGATCTAAAGATCGGCCACTACACACGGCGGCGAGTCCTCCTGCCGAAACGATCGCCGCGGTTCTTACGAACTCCCTTCGCGTTGCGCCTTTTTCGCTAAACATGGGGTTCCCATCCTTTTTCGTATTCGCGCGACCACAGTTTCATGGCTTCCGTATCGTTCAGGATCGTTCCGTCCTTTGGATCGAGGTGAAGTTCACGGCTGACGGTCCATGAGATGTTCGACAATTGAAGCATGGTGACGGCAACGTTGCCGACGGCAATGGGCGCGTTCAGTTTTTCGCCGTTGCGAATTCCCGCGATGAAATTGGCAAAGTGATCGTCGGTCATCGAATCACGTCCGACCAAGTCCGCGGAAGACGTTCCGCCCCCTGCTTTGACCTCGGTTTTTCTCTTGCCACCGAGATCGTAGATTTCGTAACCATCGCGATCCACGACGACAGTGCCGGTGGTGCCCAGGATTGCCGAACCGCGATCGCGGCCGTAGTAACGCATCCCTTGACAGCTTTTGCCTTCCCAGGTGAGCAGGGCGTTGTCGTATTCAAAGCTTGTAACAAGCGTGTCGTAAAACTGCCAGTCGTCCTGAAATTGATAGCGGCCGCCGGATGCGGTGACGCGCTTTGGAAACTCGACGCCGAGAAGCCAGCGGCAAACGTCGACTTCATGGGTGCCGTTGTTCAAGGCTTCGCCCGTGCCGTAATTGCGGAACCAATGCCAATTGTAAGGATGAACGTTGTCGCGATAAGCGCGCCGCGGTGCAGGGCCTTGCCACAACTCCCAATCGAGATAGGAAGGAACGGGCGCTTCTCTTCCTGTGCCAATT
>JAFDVY010000107.1 GCA_018268785.1 Acidobacteriota bacterium
TCCAGTGGTACTTGGTACCGTGTGGGTTCGACCCCCTCCTCCGGGACCAGATTTTATTCGGCTATTTAGCATTTCCTCAAGCCGCTCCCGATTTCACGATTTTCATCTTGTGGTAGTTTTTTTGGCTACCCGGACGCTTAAACGCCGTTTGAATCACTTCCGCTTGCGGGTGGACGTAACGCTGATGAAGTTGAGATCGTGAACCACCACTAGGAGAGACGGCGGACACAGCGCTGCGCTTGGCGCGATATTTCGGGAATGCACCAGCGTTTTGGATGAATTTGCAGACGCGATACGACCTGGAAGTTGCGGAGGATGAGATTTCCGCCAAAGTTGAACGAGATGTGCGGCCGATGGAGATCGTGTCAAGCCATTAGGTTGCGGATTATTCCGTGGCTCGATTTTTAGCTTGTGTGTCATTTAAAACGGTTTAAGATTGAGGAATTGATTTTAAGCGCCAAACTCCGAGGCTCTCGAATGATCCCCTTCCGCCGTTTTGCACTGATCTTCCTGGTTGTTATCTTCCTTTTGGCTCCTGTGAGTTTGCTCGCCGCGGATAGTCCTGCGGCGACGACCACGACTATTTCTTTGCATGAAGGCTGGCAGATTCAGTCTTCCTGTGAGGCGAAGGCTTCGGGCGAACAGATTTCGATGGCGGGATTTGCCGCGACGGGATGGCACAAGACTACCGTTCCAAACACGGTGGTGGGCTCGCTTGTGGATGACAAGACGTATCCGGACCCGACGTTTGGAACGAATTTGAAGAAGTTGCCGGGGATGAATTATTCGAGCGCGACGTTTTTCGCGTTGCAGGATATGCCGGAGGGGAGCCCGTTCAAGTGCTCGTGGTGGTGGAGAAAAGAATTCAACTTGCCGGCTTCGGCAGCGGGAAAGCATCTGGCCCTGCGCTTTCCGGGGATCAATTACCGCGCGAATGTGTGGGTGAACGGGAGGAAAATCGCGGACGCGAAAGACGTGGTTGGGACGTACCGAATTTTTGAATTCGATGCGACTTCGGCGCTGAAAGCGGGCGCGACCAATGCCGTAGCACTGGAGATATTTGCGCCAGGGAAAAACGATTTGGGGATTACCTGGGTGGACTGGAATCCGACTCCCGCCGACAAGGACATGGGGATTTGGAAGGAAGTTTCGCTGACGATGAGCGGGCCGGTGGCGATCCGGCATCCGTTCGTGAGTTCTAAGCTGGATTCGACTTACAAGTCGGCGGAGCTGATGCTGAGCGCGGAGCTGCGGAACGATTCTGGGGCGGCAGTGAAGGGCGCGCTTTCTGCGGAAGTCGACGGAAAGGCGCTGAAGCAGGATGTGGAGCTTGCGGCGGGCGAGACGAAGGTGGTTCGGTTTGACGCGGCGGCATATCCGCAACTGAAGCTGGCCGCTCCGAAGCTTTGGTGGCCGTACACCGTGGGGACGCCGAATCTGTACTCAGCAAGATTTTCTTTTGAGGCAGGTAACACGGTTTCGGATTCCGCAAGCGTGAAATTCGGAATTCGAGAAGTAACGAGCGAGCTGACGGACAAAGGGCACCGGCTCTTCAAGATCAACGGACACAAGATTTTGATTCGCGGGGCGGCGTGGGCGCCGGATATGTTTTTGCGGCCGATGTCGAAGAAGTTGGATGCGGATCTGCGGTATGTGAAGCACATGGGACTGAATACAATTCGTCTGGAAGGTCGAATTGATCGCGACGAATTTTTCGACAAGACCGACGAGATGGGAATCCTGGTGATGCCGGGCTGGACCTGCTGCGACGCGTGGGAAAAGTGGGAAGACTGGACGGACGAGACGCGGGCCGTGGCGGGCGCTTCGATGAAGGATCAAGCGCTGCGGCTGCGGAGTCATCCGAGCGTGTATGTGTGGCTCTATGGCAGCGACAACCCGCCGCCCGCGGATGTCGAGCGGATGTATTTGAGTATTTTGAAAGCGGCGGAGTGGCCGAATCCGTCGGTATCGAGCGCCAGCGAACAGCCGACGCCGGTGAGCGGCGCATCGGGCGTGAAGATGACAGGGCCATACGAATATGTACCGCCGGTGTATTGGTATGCGGACAAAGAAGCGGGTGGCGCGCACGGGTATAACACGGAGACGAGTCCGGGGCCGGCGATTCCAACTTTGGAGAGCCTGAAACGGTTTATTCCGAAAGAACATTTGTGGCCGATCGACGATGTGTGGAATTACCACGCAGGCGGCGAGCGGTTTACGACGGTGAATGTGTTCACGAATGGATTGACAAAAAGATATGGCGCGGCGAAATCGCTGGAGGATTACGAGCGCAAGGCGCAGGCGATGACCTACGACGGGCAGCGCGCGATGTTCGAAGCGTACGGACGGAATAAATACGTTTCGACGGGCGTGATCCAGTGGATGCTGAACAATGCGTGGCCGTCGCTGATCTGGCATTTGTACGACTACTATCTGGTTCCTGGCGGCGGATTTTATGGAACAAAGAAGGCCATGGAGCCGCTGCACGTGCAGTACGACTATGCGGACCGGTCGGTGGCGATTGTGAACGACACGTACGAAGCGCATCCGGGGATGAAAGTGGTTGCGCGAGTTTACAATTTGCAGGGGAAAGAACTGGCTTCGCATGAAGAGAAGGTGGATGTGCCGGCGGATGCGAGTCTGAAAGCGTTTGATTTGCCGAAAGCCGACGGGTTGACGATGACGTTTTTTGTGAAGCTGCAAATGTTTAACCCCGCCGGAAAATTGGTGAGCGACAATTTTTATTGGTTGTCGGCGAAGGAAGATACGCTCGATTGGGCGCACCGGCAGGATACGGTGTACACGCCGCAGGCGGAGTTTGCGGATTTGGTGGGGCTGGAGGGCTTGCCACAAACGAACGTATCGGTGGAGAAAGCATTTTCACAGCACGAATCCTGGGGCGAAGCCGCCGTGACACTCAAGAACGCGGGGAACGTGGTGGCTTTCATGGCGCACCTGCGGCTTACGGATTCAAAAGGAAACGAGATCGTTCCTGTTTTCTGGGACGACAATTACGTAACCCTGTTGCCTGGCGAATCGCGGAAACTCACTGTTCGCTATCCTCTCGCCGATGCGATGGGGAAGGATCCTGCGGTACTAGTTGATGGGTGGAATGTGGCAGCATTGAAATAGTTCCGAAAGCTAAGCTCGCGATACAATCTTGCGTTGGAAAAGTGGAGATGAGCGGAGGTGTGTCTTTGCGACGAATAGCCGGTTTCTTGTTTTTGATGATTTTTGCATGCGCGAGCAGCTTGGCCCAGAACGTGAAACTGGAGGCCGCAAAAAAAGATGCGCTCGCGCGGATTGAGCGGTCGGGAGCGGAGGTGGGGATTGCGTTTCGAACGCTGGACGGGAAAGAGGAGTGGTATTCGCGGGCGGACGAGGCGTTTCACGCAGCGAGCACGATGAAGGTGCCGGTGCTGATCGAGTTGTTTCATCAGGTAAAGCAAGGGACGTTGAAGCTGAGCGACACGCTGCTCATCAAGAACGAATTTCACAGCATTGTGGATGGCTCCATATACAAGCTGGATGCCGCCGATGATTCGGAAGCGGAACTGTACAAAGCGGAAGGGCAGACGCGGACGCTGGAGCAACTGGCGGAGTTGATGATTACGGTGAGCAGCAATTTTGCGACGGACCTGATCGTTGAAAAACTCGGCGTAGAAAATATCCGTGCCGAAGTGCATGCGTTGGGAGCCGATGGCGTGAATGTACTGCGCGGTGTCGAGGATCAGAAGGCGTTCGACAAGGGATTGAACAATATGACGACGGCGCGCGGCCTGGCGATTTTGATGACCGCGATTGCGCAAGGGAAAGCTGTCGATAAAGAATCATCGGAGCAGATGGCGGCGATTCTGAAGCGGCAGAAATTCAATGAAGCGATTCCGGCTGGGTTGCCGGCCGGAACGGTTGTGGCGCACAAGACTGGCGACATTACGAAGATTCATCACGATGCGGCAATCGTTTATGCGAAGCGGCCGTTTGTGCTGGTACTGCTGGTGCGGGGAATCGCGGATGACAAGGTTGCCTACAGTCTGATGGCGGAGATTACGCGCGATCTCCATGACGCTACGAATCGATAAAGAATTGGCGCCCGCGGGCAATTCCGAAAAACGAAAAACACAACCCCGGGTTGAGATGTATCATCAAACGAGAAGACGGAACGGTTCGGCAATTGGCTGAATCGGGCGAGGAGCGAACGCATGAAGAATTGGATGAGGTTTTTTGGAGTGGCGTTGTTGGGCGCAGCGTTGGCGGGGGCGGTTGCCGCGGATACGCTGGAATTGAAAGACGGGCGCGTGCTGCAAGGGAAATATCTTGGCGGGACGCAGGCGGTTTTGCGGTTTGAACTGAATGGGGAAGTGCAGACATTTTCGACGAATGACATCGTGGCGCTGACGTTTACGCGCGGGACGAGCCAGCCACAGGCTGTTGCTGCGCCATCGCCGCAGGCCCCTGCGCCGCAGAATAATATGGCGCCGGCCCCTAATGCGCCGAGTTCGGCGGCAGCGAGCACGTCTGGAAATTCCGTGACACTTCCGGCCGGGCAAGCGTTGCTGGTACGCATGATTGATGCCGTGGATTCAACGAAAAACCACGTCGGAGATATTTTTCACGCCAGCCTGGAGACGGATTTGACATCGGATGGCGTGCTTGTTGCGCGTAAGGGGGCGGACGTTTATGGACGTCTCGCGACAGCCGAAGAGCAGGGAAAATTCGCAGGGAAATCCGAACTGCAGCTGGAACTGACGCGGCTGGTGATTGACGGGCGCGATTATTCGCTGGTGAGCAGCGACTACAACGTGCAGGGCAAAGGACGCGGCGGCGACACGGCGAAAAAGGTGGGTGGCGGCGCGGTGCTTGGCGCGATCATCGGCGGGATTGCCGGCGGCGGCAAGGGCGCAGCGATCGGCGCTGCGGCGGGAGGCGGCGCGGGAGCCGGCGTTCAGATTATTACCAAGGGCGATCAGGTGAAGGTGCCCAGCGAATCGCTGCTGGAGTTCCGGTTGCAGCAGCCGCTGACCGTGGTGCCGACAGGCCAGCAGTAACCAGGCGGTTTAGAAGCAGGATCGAGCAGGGCCCGGCGAGTGAGGAAACTACCGGGCCCTGTCTCTTTTCTTGTAGGCACATAACCAAAAAATCTTTCTTGCCACATCTACTGTTAGTGACTAAGCTAACAGCGAAGTGGGGAGACCTCTCGTGCCAAAAGAAAAACCCAGAGTGAACATCGGGGAAGTGATCAAGACTTACCGGAGCCAGCGCGGATTGTCGCAGGGCGACATCGAGCGGCGAACGGGATTGCTGCGCTGCTATTTGTCTCGCGTTGAAAATGGGCATACGGTGCCGTCGCTGGAAACGCTGGCGAAGATCGCGGAAGCAATGGACATTTCGCTGGCGGACTTTTTCCCCGGGACGGAAACGCCGCGCGACCGTGAAACGCAAAAGATGCTCGGGGAGCTTTCGCAGGACGAAATCCGTTTTCTTGTGGAGATCAAGCGGTACAGCAGCACACTGTCGGACGGCGACAAACGGCTGGTGCTGGCGATGATCCGCAAGATGGCCACGATGTTGCCGCCGCCCGTGCGCAAACCGGTGGTGCGGAGACCGATGGTGTAGGCGTTGGGTTTTGCGGCAATGGGGAAATCGTGAAAGGACAAGCAGGCCGCTTGTCCTTTTTGTTTTGCTCGAGGCGAATTCGTAGCCTTCCCTAGCGGCGAAGGACGAGCGTGCTCGCGATCATGTCGTGGAGCGCTTGTTTGCGTTCGGTGAGGCCAGCGAGCATGTAGCCGATGCCGAGCGGAATGAGCTGCGTTACGAATTTGGCGAAAAATCTTCCCGAGGCGCGCCCGAAGGAAACCGGAGCGCCATTGAGATCTGTCACAAACAGGTTCAGAACTTTTTTGCCGGGGGTCGCCTGCCAGGAGGAGCTTTCAAACAAAGCGTTGTAGAGCCAGGCGCCCAGAACGCTGACAAGAACAAGCAAGCCAATGCCCACAGAGAACACCGCGCCAAGGGCGTTGCCGATGGCCTCATCTGGATTAGGCGCGTTCGGCAAATTCTTAAGGAACCCCGCAAAGCCGGAAGAGAGGACCAGGATCACCACTACGATTGTTACGGGAAGACCGATGATGAGTCCATCGAGAATGTGCGCGACGACTCGGAGCCAGAAGCCTGCGTAGGCAACGACAGGCGCAGGTTGCCAGTGTGGCGTGACTTCCGCAGGGCCGGAGGGAGCCACGAGCGGAGGTTGCGCCGGTGCAAAACCGGCCGCTTGCGACTGGCCGCAGACCGGACAGAATGTGACTGTTTCCGCGATGGTGCTACCGCACTTAGAGCAGTACACGCTGGCTCCTTTGCTTACTCACCAGTAGATACGCCAAATCCAGCAAAATTGTTCCAGGCAGCGATTGCCAAGCCGCTTGCGCTAGCCTGGAGCTTCCACCAGTTTTTCGAGCAATTTGATTTTGCGTCCGAAATAAATTCCCGTGAGCAATTTCCAGGGCAAGACAAGGATGTAGACGTAGCCTGCGTCCGCGGCATGGGTGGAGGGCAGAAGCAAACCAAGCACGCAGGAAAATAGACCGACGCCGGCAATGCCAACAGAGTCAACGACCGTGGCCATGGTAATCAGGCGCTCGGTACCGCTAAGTTCGAGCTTTTCACGAAGGCGCCATGCGTTCACATGCATTGCCGCGATGAGCAAAAAGGATGCGGCGAATCCGACGCCATACAGCAGGACGAGCTCCGGGATTTCGCCAGCAGTACGGAATTGAGCGGAGAATCCGCCGTTCGCTTCGCCCAGCAAAGCGCCAAACAGGAATTTGAGGGGATAGACGTAGAAGAGAACGACGAAGAGGAGCACAGAGTTGAGCGCGAGTGTGACGCGATCCTGCATCGCGTAGCGGCGGAAAAACTGGTAGTGCGCATGCCAGAGAAGGCTGAACAGCGCGAAGCAGATTGCAAATGGCACAAAACCGCGAATCGAAACGCGGAGTTCGCTGAAATCCTTGGGCAACTTGAGCGAAACGACGAGGAGGGTGAGGGCGAGGCCGAAAATTACGTCGCTGAAAACTTCCAGACGCGAAAGTGATGTGCCGCGCAGGCGGAAGCCGTTTTCGGTTCGTCGCTCAGGATGCGAGAGGAGCATCGTTGGTTACCAACACCCCTTAGGGCACCGGCACGCTTCTCGGCCGCGCTTTGGCACGCGCGTTCGATTCGAAATTCAATACCGAAGAGACAAACTCGGTCAACGTCATTCCCATGTGGCCCATGATGCGCTGCTTCAGACTCGTATAGTCCTGCGTGCCGCTGAAAATATCCGCCATGAGCTGGCGGAAGACCGGGCTGCGCCGAAGGAACTGCACCATGCGCGTGGTGACAGCGGTGCCGAGAAATGTGCCGCGATAGAAGCGGCGAACAATGCGCGCGGCGAATTCGAGTTCGGAAGCGAAGGCCGCGCCGACCCAGTCCGAATAAACTTCGGGCTTGCCTTCAGCGAGGGCTTTGCCGAGCAATTCGCCGGAGCGCATCGCGTAAAAAAGCCCTTCACCGGTAAGTGGATCAACCCATGCCGCAGCGTCACCCACAAGCGCCCAGTTTTTTCCAACGACCGTTCGCTGTTGCAGCGTGCGTTCCTGCGGGGAAGGCAGGACGTGCGAATAAAACTGGCCGTTCTCCACGGGAATATCGTGCTTCTGGATGAACGTCTGCAAGTGTGCGCGAAGCTCGCTGCTGTTGTGCGAAGCCATGCTTCCGCAAATCCCGACGGATAAATGATCGCAACGGGGGAAAGACCAGATGTAGCCGTCAAAGTGCGGCAGGAATTTTATGGTGATGGAATCCGCGACCGCCGGGATGAAATAACCCTGCGTTATTTCTAGTTCGTCCTTCTGGAGTGCACGGGTTTCTGGCAGGAGATGATTGCGGGCGCCCGCCGCGAGTACGAGAAAATCAGAGGATTGCCATTCGCCTTCCACGCAATAGCGCGGTTTCGCGCCAGTCGTATCTACGGACGTCACATGGGACTGCTGCACTTTGCAGCCGGCCGCTTGAGCGCGCTCGAGAAGCATGCCGTTCAGAACTCGGCGCGAATAAATAACGATGGGATTCGGCATTTCAAGCGTGGCGCGCTGATCGTTGCTCGCAATCAGTTCCACCGAATGGATGAATTTCTTGGGATAGGAGTTTTCGGCGAGGAAGGGATATTTCAGGATTGCTTTGTGAGTCAGGCCGCCGCCGCAGGGCTTTTCCCAGGCGAGATGCTCATCAAAAATCTGAACCTCGTGCCCGCCCCGGGCGAGTTCTGCGCCGCACATTGCGCCGGATGGTCCGCCGCCGACAATCGTAATCTTGGACATGGGTGGAACTCTTTGATCCTCGGGCCAGTGGAATTAAGGTGCGAACCCTCATGCGAGCGGGAAGATCGCCAGGGCAAAACCGGCGCTCAGTATAGCACCGAAGAGCGCGGCGGCCAGCGCGCTGTGTGTCTCACGACGCACTACATCCATTGCCAGACGCTGCAATAGCGAAACGAGAACGAAATAGAGGACGAGGAGCATCATCAGCACCTCGCCGGAGTGAAGGAGAAACAAAGCCGCAATGAGGATGGCCCAGGCGATGGAGCGAAATGCAAGTGTAAGAATCACGCGACGAACGCGGGACATGCTTGCGTGGGCGCCAAGAAATAGTTCTTCGGAGAGAAGCCACGGAAAAAAAGCGACGAGCACCGGCGCGAAGCGCTCCCACTTGGGAGCAGTCAGGTACGCTTCGTAGAAACTGAATTCGAACCAGAGGCCGAAAACCAGAACGAGGAGAACGGCTCCGATGGCCGAAGCCAAAAGCGCGCCCCAGGTGAACGCCAGAGACTTTTTTAGTTGCGGGAAATTCATGGCGAGTAGCAGGACACCTTCGATGAGCGCGAAGCTGGCGAGGTAATCGCCCTGGAAAAGTCCGAGGATTTTGAGAGGAATCCAAAATTTGAGAATGACCACCGCAATTGTCGAGGCAAGGATGAGCTGGCCGAGAACACGCGTTGTGTTGATGGGTTGAGCCTCGTCAGCGAGATCCTTTCCTGCGCCGCCCAAAATGTCGCTGACGAAAGGAACGCAGATGAGAATCAGGCCAATGAGACCGCAAAGATAACCGTAGAGCGGATAGTGAGTCGCCTCAATGACGTCGGTGTCGGTTCCGAGGAGTTTGTGATCCCACTTTCTGATTTCCGCGAGCACGTCGCTATCGAAGATCAGGCTCACATGCGTTGCGTGAGGAATTTCGATGTAAGAGCTGGTACGACCGGCAGCTTCTTTCACTCTGGATTGTGAGAGCGCGCGCAACTGCGCGGGCTCGCCCGAGCCCATAAGGATGAGCGTGTTCTTTGGAAGCGGCAAATCTTCCGGGTAGAAGATCATTTCTTTGGAAAGAAGCTTTGCCGTGCGTGTAGGTGCCGGAGAAATGGCGATGACGCCCGCGACCGGGACATGACTGCCCGCACGAATGGCGATTGCGCCTCCCATGGAATGGCCGATAAGGATGGTTCGCTCGGGAATGATGGCGTGGCGGTCGAGGAGTTCGCGAACAAGCGCTTCGCCGCAGTCGCTTGCGCGCAATGGACTGAAAGGCCCGGGAGTTTTTCCATGCCCGGGAGAATCGGGAACGAAAACGCGGAAGCTCTGATTGGCGAGGTCCTGCGCGAGATATTGCATGATACGGCGGTTTGCGGAGACGCCGTGAAACAGGATTGCAAAGCCTTGCGGTGAGCCGGTGATGGGTTCCACTACATCCACCGCCATACGGCAACTTGCGGGACTCGAGATTACTTTTAGAGGCCGGTAGGGCTCAAGATTCAGAAAGAAGAAGCCGAGTCCCAGAAGTACGATTCCCGAGAGAGCAAACCAGAGTTTTTTCTTCATGCAGCGAATGGTCTCCCTCGATATGAGCGCTTTGTGCAGCCAATTTCCCGCGCGTGTTAAAATACTGGTTTAATCGCCGTTTGTGCAAACCTTCCAGTGGTGCACAGGAGAGCGTGTGCGTTCCAGGATTCTCAGCTTGCAAGAAGCGTCGCAGCGGTTTGGTCGCGCAAATCGCGGCGGCAAGCGCGTTGTGTTTACCAACGGTTGCTTTGACTTGCTGCACCCCGGACACATTCAGAGTCTCGAACGGGCTCGCGCGCTGGGCGATGCTCTGATTGTCGGCATCAATAGCGATGCGAGCGTGCGCCAGTTGAAAGGCGCGGGGCGGCCAATTCTGCCGGAACTGGAGCGTGCCGAGATTTTAGCGGCGTTGGAGTGTGTAGACGCGGTGGTGATTTTTGGCGAACTGACGCCACGTGAAATTATTTCGGCTTTGTTGCCCGACGTTTTGGTGAAAGGCGGCGACTGGGCAGGGGATCAGATTATTGGCAGAGAAGAGGTTGAAGCAGCGGGAGGGCGGGTTGTTTCCGTTCCGGTCGTAGCCGGGTGTTCGACCACTTCGATTTTGGCGAAAATGCGTGCGGCGGGCCCTGCAGTGAGCAAGGACTCTTAATCCCAAATGTTGCTTCCGGTAGTTCGCGAAAGGCTGGACAAGTTGTTGCGGCTCGCGCCGGTGGATGGTGCGCTCACTGCGCTGCGCATGGGCGATGGACAAGTGTCCCTGTCCGGCTTGCAGCCCAATGCAAAGGCCTTGCTCGCGGCCTTTTTTGCAGGGGAGTTGCGCCGGCCGGCCTTCTACGTTGTATCTTCCAACAAACAGGCGGAAGCGCTCGCGGACACCATTCGTTTTTTTGCCTCCGTGTTTTCGGCAGGCAGTGTAGCCGTATTGCCGGCCTTCGACACCTTGCCCTGGGACGCGCGGGGGCCGCACGCGGATATTTTGGAACGCCGCGCAGCGACACTGTTTCAGGTTGCCTCGGGTCAGGCGCAAATCTTGATTGCGCCGATTTCCGCAGCGCTTTGGCGCTACCGTCCTTATTACACCTATGAATCGCTGACAAGGACACTTAAGCCGGACGATGAAGTAAGTCTCGACGGATTCATTTCGCACCTTGCGTCTGTGGGATATGCGCGGACGGAGATGGTCGAGATGCCAGGGCAATTCGCGCAGCGCGGTGGAATCGTGGATCTTTTTTCTCCGGAAGCTCCGCGCCCCGTTCGGCTGGAATTGCTTGGCGATACCGTGGAATCCATCCGCGAATTTGACGCGAGGACGCAACGGTCGATTGCTCCGGTCGTGAGGACGACGGTGCTGCCGCTGACCGAATGGGCGATTCCTTCCGACTCGATGCAATCGTGGGATTTGCCCTCTTATTGGGGGCCGAAAGAGGAATCCGCGCAGCACACCCTGTTTGAACTTTCTTCCAGCGCTTTGAAGCCGATAGTTTTTCTCGACGAGCCCGTGGCGATGATGGGAAGCGCGCGGAAGTTTTTGGCCGATGCGACGGAGACCTATGAACGGCACGGTCAGGCGAATTCACCCACCCCGGATCATTTTTATTGGAAGGAAGATGACTGGCAGGCGGCGCTGGGCGGCGCATCGCAGATTCGGTTGGAAGAACTCGCCCTGGAGGGTGGCGACGGAAAATCATTCAGCGTTTCGTCGCGGCCAAGCGGGAGATTTCATGGAGATGTGGTTGCCTGCGTCGGTGCGATCAAGGCGCAACTCGCGGAGGGTGGAACTGTTTATTTATCGGCTGCGAGCACGGGGGAACTCGAGCGTCTGGCAGATATTTCGCGCGAGTACGAAGTGCCGTATGTGCTGGGAGAGTCGGAGGATGCCGCTGCAGGATTTACCGCGGAAGGTGCCATCGAGTCGGCGGCACTGGTCCTGATTCGCGCGCC
>JAFDVY010000108.1 GCA_018268785.1 Acidobacteriota bacterium
ACATTAAGACTGAGGGTGAGGGTGCCGGGCTGAAACCCGGCGCTACATTAAGGCTGAGGCTGAGGATGCCGGGCTAGAACCCTGCGCTACATAAACATCCCGTGACAAGAAGAGAGCTGCTCCGGGGCTTCCTCAGTGACGATCGTTTTGCACTGACTGAAGTCTGTGTCACAAAAAACTCACCCTCGAATGGGAGGAGTTACAGAGACTACCAACCCGTGCGGTATTCTCGCTGGAGGAATTGATTCGCCTCGGGGACGTTGGTTACGCGCATGTTGGCTGGGTCGTACTCGATTTTTCTACCGGCGCGAAGGGCGACCACACCGAGAAGCATGATTTCGGTGAGTTGTGCGGCGTAATCGAACGGGCAGGAAGCGGCAGCCGTGCCTTTTGCGGCTTCCACCCAGTTCATCTCGTGAGCCTGGTTCTTGATGCGAGGCAAGGTCTGTGCCGGCTTGGGAGTGGAATCGGCAAGCGATTTGGGGAGAAGGCGCGGATTGAGGCCGTAGGTATCGTGCATCAATTTGCCTTTGCTGCCGATGATGAGAACGCCGCCGTCCTTGTTGACCTGCTCGTTTTCGCCGAGTTCTTCGGGTTTGGGAGGCAGGAGGCCGCCGTCGTACCAGGTCAGACTGACGGGCGGCATTTTGCCGCGCTTTGGGAACTTGTAGAAGGTTTGTGTGGCGTTGGGGAAAGAGACTTTGTTGAACGGCGTGCAGACGGTTTCGATGCTTGTGGGGAGGCCGAGTTTGAGCGCCCAGAGCGAAACGTCGAGGAGATGAGCTCCCATGTCGCCGATCGGGCCGCAGCCCCAATCCACCCAACCACGCCAATTAAAAGGATGGTAGATGGGGTGATAGGTGACCACCGGGCCAACACCGAGAAAGAGATCCCAAGAAAGCGTTTCGGGAACTGGGTAATTGCCGGCGAAAGAGGCAGCGAGGCGGGCGTCCACTCCCTGGCCATTCCATTTGAGTTGGTCGGCAGGTACGGTGAGCGCCTGTGGGCGCGGAATCCCTTGCGGCCAGAAACCGAGCGGACGATTGGTCCAAACATGGACTTCGCGGACTTCGCCGATGGCGCCGGATTGGATGTATTCGACGGAGAGGCGAGCCTCGTTCGAGGAATGGCCCTGATTGCCCATTTGTGTTGCGACTTTGGTGTCTTTGGCTTTTTGTGCGAGCTGACGGGCTTCGGAGACGGACCAAGTGAGCGGCTTTTGTACATAGACATGTTTGCCGAGTTCCATTGCTGCGAGCGCGATGGGCGTGTGCATGTGGTCGGCAGTAGCGACGACGACAGCGTCGATGTCCTTCTGCTTTTCGAGCATCTCCCGATAGTCTTTGTAGCGCTTGGCCTTGGGCCAGTGCTCGGTATAGAGGCGCTTCATGTTGGCGAGCTGCTGCTCGGGTGTGGAGGAGTTGAGGCCGGTAAGAGTCTGCGATTGGGCCTGGCCGCTGGATTGATTGAGACGTGTTTGGAGATGGTCGATGTCGGAGCCGAGCTTTTCGAAGGCCTTGCCGGCGTAGTCCCAGTCAACGTCACAGAGAGCGACGATGTTCTGGCTGGCGAGCGCGATGAGGTTGGCGCGGCCCATGCCGCCGATGCCGACGCCCGCAATGTTAAGAAGATCGCTGGGGGGAGTCATGCCGCGGCCGAGCACATGGCGCGGAACAATGGTGAAAGCTGCGGCGGTTACTGCCGTGTTTTTGATGAAATTACGACGAGAGGAAGAATTTGAATCGGACATAAGCGGCCCCTTTTGCCGCCGCACAGTATGGCGCAAAAAGGAGCAAGGGGCGAAGTGAAAAGTTAAAGGAGCGTACGATGGCGGGTCAGTTGAACTTCCAACCCATTGTGCCACGAGCAAAGAAGCTCAAACTGACCCACTGCAAGGCGCACTCGGGCATTGAGCGGGGGAAGTGGCTGTTGTAGACTCCGCTGGGCCGGATTCGCAATCACAATCTGTATCGCCACAGCCTCAAAGCAGCAACGCGCCAAGGCGGCCTCAGGGGGCCCCAGGGAGAACTGAATGCTCTTTGCAGCACAGATTGCCACTGCACACAAAGCTCTCGCGAATCTGGATCTCGCCATTATCGGCGTGTACTTCCTGATCGTGTTTGGGATCGGGTTTTACTTTTCGCGGCGGGAGCGGACGAGCGAGGAATACTTTCTGGCTGGGCGCAATGTTGGGTGGTTTTTTATTGGCGCGTCGCTGTTCGTTTCGAACATTTCCACGGAACATTTTATTGGGCTGTCGGGGACGGGCGCGTCGTCCGGGCTGGCGGTGGGGCACTTCGAATGGCTGGCTTGTTTGATCTTGCTGATTCTTGGCTGGGTGTTTGTGCCGTTTTATTTGCGAAGCAACGTGTTTACGATGCCGCAGTTTCTGGAGCGAAGATTCAGCCGCCAGTGTGCGGTTTACCTTGCCGGGATTTCCATCATTGCGTACATCTTTACGAAGATTTCGGTGCAGTTGTATGCGGCGAGCGTGGTGCTGGAGCGCGTGGCAGGGTGGTCGTTGTGGAAGACGGCGATTGTGCTGGTTATCGCGACGGGAATTTATACGATTGCGGGCGGGCTGGCGGCGGTGATTTATACGGATACGGTCCAGACGCTGATTTTGATTACGGGGGCGGTGGCGCTGACCATTATCGGGTTGCACCGCGTGGGAGGGTTTGCGCACCTGCAGACGATGGTGCCGGCGAGTTACTTCCACATGATGAAACCCGCGTCGGATCCGGCGTTTCCCTGGACAGGAATATTTTTTGGCGCGCCGATTTTAGGAATTTGGTACTGGTGCACGGACCAGGTGATCGTGCAGCGCGTCCTTTCGGCGCGGGACGAAGGGCATGCGAAAGCGGGAACGATCTTTGCGGGCTTCCTGAAAATTTTGCCGGTGTTTATGCTGGTGCTGCCGGGAATTATTGCGTACGCGTTGTTCAAGGACCAGGTTAGCGCGAAGCCGGATTACGCATATCCGACGCTTGTACTGAACTTGCTGCCAACCGGATTGGTTGGACTGGTGATGGCGGCGCTGCTAGCAGCAGTGATGGGCGCGATGAGTTCGGTGTTTAACTCGGCGTCAACGCTGGTGACGCTGGATTTCTACAAGAAGATCAATCCGAGTGCGTCGGAAAAGCAGCTGGTGAATTTTGGACGCGTGGCGACGGGCGGCATGGTGCTGCTCGGGCTGCTTTGGGTGCCATTCATTCATTTGCTGAGCGCGCAGCTTTACATCTATTTGCAGAGCGTGCAGGCGTATATCAGCCCGCCGATTGCGGCGTGCTTTGTTTTTGGAATTTTGTGGCCGCGATTGAATGGGCAAGGTGCGATTTCGTCGCTGCTGGTAGGATTTGTGCTGGGAGCGGTGCGATTCGTGCTTGAAGTGCTGGACAAGAGCGCGCACTACCAGTCAGGGGCGATTCGCTGGATCGTGGACATGAACTTTCTGCATTACGCGATTTTCATGTTTGTGGTGTGCACGATCGTGCTTGTTGCGGTGAGCCTGATGTATCCGGCGCCGGATCGAAAGAAACTGGCGGGGCTGACGTTTGCGACCGTGGACGACAAGATGGAAACGATCGACGCGACGGCAAGGCCACAGATGGCGAAAGAGACCGGCCTTGAACACGCGATGAACGTCGTGTTCACGCTCGCGCTGATTGCGACAGTCGTTGGATTGTGGATTCGCTTCCGCTAGAAGAGGCGATACTTGATTCGCAGCCTGAAACCGAATGTCACGCAGGATGAAGCGCTCCGGACGTTTCGTGCGACGGGTTTTTCGTCTTTGCTCTGGAGAATGCGCACGGGGCCTCTGCAGAGGATCGCGGAAGCGTACGTGCCATTCCGGTTGTATCGCGTGCGGTATGCGATGAACCGCGAAAGAGTGCAGCGAATTTTTGCGATGGACGCCGTGGATGGATCGCTCGATCTGTTCGAGTTTCGAACGATACCAGAAGAGGGGCAATTCGTGACGGTCGAGTCGCGAAATTGCCTGCCCGGTTTGCTTGACGAGGTCAAAGCGCGGCAAGTCCTGCGGGACAAAGTGTTGCGCATCGTTTTCCAGCAAGGATTTTTCAAATTGCGAGACGCTTCGTTGGAAATCGAAGCGATGCCTGCGGAAATCTATCTTCCCTATTGGCTTGGATTTTACGGCGCGAGCAATTCGCTGCGCTGCCGCGTGATGGATGCCGTCCGGCGGAGGATTGAAGGCGCAAAGGCTTCCACATTTTTTGAGCAGTGGCTCGCGGCCTGATCCTTCCCCAGGCGCAACGATCCATCTTGGAGGGCGTTCATGTTCGGAAAGTCGCGAAGCGTAATTGCGCTATGCACGCTGTTTTTGTTTGCAGCGAACTGCGCGGTGGCCGAGGGCTGGCGGCACATCGGGAAAATTGAGCGCGTGACGAAGCTGGCCGATGGCGTGGAGCTAGCGTCCGGAAAGACGAAAGTGCGGGTGACGGCCTTCCGCGAAGGAGTGTTTCGCGTGCGTGTGGCACCGGACGGAAACTTTCCCAAGGATTTTTCCTGGGCCGTGATTGAAGAAGCGGCCGCACCACAATTGAAAATCGAGGACAGCTCCGAGGCAGTCAAACTTATTTCCGGCGGAACGATTGTGCGCATCAAGAAATCGCCCCTGCTGATTGATTTTCTCGACGCGGCTGGAAACGTGATTGTCGCGGACGAGCCTACCCTGCCAATGGCGTGGGACGGGGCACAAATCCACGTATGGAAGAAAATGCCGGCGGATGAGAGTTACTTCGGACTCGGAGACAAAGCAGGGCCGATGAACCGGCGGAATCGCTCGTTCACGATGTGGAATACGGACGAATTTGGATGGCAGGAATCGAGCGACCCGCTTTACAAGGCGATACCGTTTTTCCAGGGATTTCGAAACGGGGGAGCTTACGGAATTTTTTTCGATAACACGTGGCGGAGTTCTTTCGATTTTGGAAAAGAGTCTCGGGACTACTATTCCTTTGGCGCGGATGGCGGAGAGATCAACTACTACTATTTCGCGGGACCAGATCCGAAAAAAATCATCGAAGACTACACGGCGCTGACGGGCAGAATGCCGCTGCCGCCGCTCTGGACGCTCGGTTATCAGCAGTGCCGCTACTCCTACTATCCGGAGAAGCGCGCTTACGAAATTGTGGAAAGACTGCGAGAAGACAGGATTCCGGCGGACACGATTTACTTCGACATTGACTATCAGGACGGGTACGCGCCGTTCACGATTAACCGCGAATATTTTCCGCATTTTGAAAAAATGATCGCAGATTTCAAGAATGTGGGAATGCACACGATTCTGATCACGGACCTGCACATCAAGCAACAGGAAAAAGGCTACGCTCCATACGAAACGGGAATGAAGCAGGACGTTTTCGTGAAGCGCGCCGACGGAAGCCTTTTTGTGGGCGTGGTTTGGCCGGGCCCGAGCGTGTTTCCAGATTTCACGTTGACGAGAGTGCGCGATTGGTGGGGCGGGCTCTACAAAGATTTCGTCGGGATGGGAGTTTCCGGTTTTTGGAACGATATGAACGAACCGTCGGTTTTTCTCACACCGACGAAAACGATGCCTCTCGACAACGTGCATCGCACGGACGACGGCGCGAAACATCCGCACACAGAAATTCACAATGTGTTTGGCATGGAAAACGTGAGAGCCACATATGACGGTTTACGAAAGCTGCAGGGAGATGAGCGGCCGTTTGTCCTGACGCGCGCGGCGTATGCGGGAGCGCAGCGCTATGCGGCGACGTGGACCGGAGACAACAGCAGCACGTGGAATCACCTTGCGATGAGCACGCCGCAACTTTTGAGCATGGGGATTTCCGGTTACGGAATGGTTGGCGACGATATTGGAGGTTTTGCTGGAACCCCGACGGCGAATCTGCTGACGCGCTGGTTTGAGGTCGGCGCGTTCAATCCGATCTATCGGGATCACACTGCGAAGGGAACAGGGGACCAGGAACCGTGGGTGCATGGGCCGGAGCATGAAGCGATTCGGCGGCGATTTATTGAGGAGCGCTACCGTTTGCTGCCGTACATCTACACGGGAATTGAGGAGATGGGCCGGACGGGAATTCCGCTGATGCGGCCGCTGTTTCTGGAGTATCCGAAAGTAGGCGGAATCGAGGGAAACGACCACGATTTTCTTTTTGGGCGCGACCTGCTGGTAGCTCCCGTGGCGACGGAAATGCTGGATGCGCAGTCGGTGCATTTGCCGGGCGGCGACTGGTTTGACTATTGGACGGCGGAGAAAAAGAGCAGCAGCGAAGAGATTGTTTTGCACCCGGCGCTGGGGCAGATGCCGCTGTATGTGCGTGCGGGAGCAATTATCCCGATGCAGGAATTGGTGCAGCACACGGGACAGACCCCGAATGGGCCTCTGAAGCTGCGGGTTTATCCCGGGCCGGATTGCAGCGGGACGCTCTATCAGGATGATGGACATACTTTTGCTTACGAAAAGGGGGAGGTGTTGCGCGTGGCCTATTCGTGCGAATTGAGCGAGGGCACGCTGACGATTTCCGGAAAAATTGAGAAGAGTGGCTACAAGCCGTGGTGGACTTCCACGGAAGTGAAGGCGTTTGGCGCGGCTGGGATGCCGAAGACGGTGAAAGTTGGCGGGGCGGAGAGTCATGGATGGAGTTACGACGAGAAGAGACATTCCGTGAGCGTGACGGTGAATGACGCACTGGCGGATTGGACGGTCGAGATTTCCTATTAGCCGAATGTTTTGTTTTAACACAGAGGACGCGGAGTTCGCAGAGAAGAGGAACCTACTCCAGCAAAAAAATAGAGAGGGACTGAGGCGGGGTGTTGATGCTCACGCCTGCTGTAGAAAGCTGTGCGTTGGCCCGGCCGTAGAGCGGGGAAAGGTTGGAGATTCCCGCAGCGGGTGTGTCGAGGACGGGAACGGCTAGGGATCGGGCATCCTTTGAATTGTTGAAGACGACGAGAATGCGTTCGTCTTGCGTTTGGCGTAGAAAAACGTAAGAGGAATCGTCGGAGAAGAGATGCCACAGCCTGCCGGTGGTGAGCGCGGGGTGTTCGCGGCGGAGACGAAGCAGGTTTTGAACGGTTGAAAAGATTTCTTGTTGTTTTGACGATCGGCCTTCCTCTGTGAAGGCGTTTTTTTGATCTTCAATCCAGCCGCCTGGAAAATCGTGGCGATTTTCGGGGTCGGCTCCCCCGGTCATGCCGAGTTCATCGCCATAGTAGAGCTCGGGAATTCCGCGCAGCGTCAGAATCAGGCCAAAAGCCAATTTTAGCTTTTCGGGAGAACTGCCTTCAGCGCTGGCGAAGCGGGGAATGTCATGATTCGCAAAAAACGAGACGAGAAATTCGGGATGCGGATAAAGAGAATCCTGGCGAAGGATATTAGCGATGCGGCCGGCTGGAGCATTGTTGAGCAGCACGTCGCGAATCGCAAATTGGAGAGGAAAATCGAACACCGTGGTGAGACCGGTGTCGAGGCCATCCCAGCCCCTTCTGCCGCCAACAAAGAATGAGGTTACGCCGGGATCAGGATGGAAGACTTCGCCGATGAAGCTGAGTTGCGGATAGACGCGGTGGAGGGAAGCGTGCCAGTCCGACCAGAATTTGCGCGGGATGTAGGGAAAGGTGTCTTCGCGGAGGCCGTCGAGACCACTCGATTCGATCCACCAGATTGCATTTTGCAGAAGATATTGCGCGACGATGGGATTTTCCGTGTTCAGGTCAGGGAGGACTCCGAAGAACCATCCATCGGTTAGATTACGGCGAATGTCCTCCGCGGCATGAGGATCGACGAGCGCTTCGAACGGATCATTGGCAACGGAAGATTTCTCGGGCTGCCCGTAAAAAGATTTCTTTAGCGGCGAATAAGAATCGAGATGTCTTTGGGACGTTCCGTGGAACCAATCGCGCAGCGGTGGCTTTATGACCCACGGATGATGCGGGCCGACATGATTTGGCACCGAGTCAAAAAGTATTTTCATTTGGCGCTTGTGCGCAGCGGTGACGAGCTCCTTGTAGTCGTCGAGCGAGCCGAAATGAGGATCGACTGAGTAGAGGTCCGCCGCGCCATAGCCGTGGTAATCCTCGGTTGCGCCATTCTTGACGATCGGGGTGAGCCAGAGCGTGTTGACGCCAAGATCCTGCAGATAAGGAAGATGATCGCGAATGCCTCGAAGATCTCCGCCATGCCAGGCGCGTGGTTTCGCGCGGTCATGGGAATTTGGAAATTCCGCCGGTGCGTCGTTGGTGGGGTCCCCATTGGCGAAACGGTCCGGCATGATGAGATAGATGACGTCGTCCTGAGCGAGGCCGTGGAACCGTTGCGCGGTCGGTTCTCGTGCGGCAAGCGGGAGTTCGAATGAGGTGTTGCCAGTGGGAGTGATCATGCGGCAGACGAGCGTGCCGGTGCGCGCGTTCGAAGAAAATTTTAGCCAGACGAAAAGATAGTCGCCGCCGTGCGAGGCCTGTGTGCGGGAGACAATAACCTCGGGGAGGTTGCAGGTGAGTTGCGTGGCCTGAAGATCGTGGCCGGAGAGAAGAAGCATCACGTCAGGTGTGAGATTGATCCACCAGTTGGGGGGCTCGACTTTTGCCACGACCGGAGCGTGATTTTGAGTTTCTTGTGCTGGCGTTGAAATTGAAAGGGACAACGTCGCGAAAAGAAAACCGCTGACGATTTGGCTTGTCTTGGCTAATTTCATTTTGCCGCAGGCAGAAAGCGCAATTTACCGAAGGCAGTGGGAACGTGAAAATTCGGCAGAGAGGTGTTTGTGGCCCGCCATGAGGAATAAAAGCGCGGTTCGGTCGCGCCCTCGACACGGAAAAAATTTACGCGCCAAGTTGCTCCTGGATCGAACTGTTGAACCATGCTTCGCAGGGGAATGGCGATTTCCGCGGTCCAAACCTTCCGCGTTTCATCAACCTGTGTACGGCATTTCATTCCGGTGTTTGGGTCGGAGCGGTCGCCGTGTTCGATGTCGAGATCGATCCAATAGCCATTGGGGCTGACTTCGAATTCGAAATAGTGGCCGGGATAGGTCGGGTCCGGTTGGAGAAAGACTTCGACGACATCGCGATCCCAAAGATGATTGCGGCGGCCGGAAGGTTCTGCGTCGGGGAAAACGGTGATTGTGCGGTAGCGCGACCGATAGTGAAGAAAAAGTGCTTCCGAGGTCCAGAGCAGGCGAACCTGGGTTTCGCGCTCGGAATCGGAATTTTTGCCCTGCCAGTCGGAATTGAACGCGACCGGTTCGGCTGCGTCCCACGCTTCGGAAGGCGGAAAGCCGTCGGAGTTGAGCGGTCGTGAAAGATGGGAAGCGGCAGCCGTGTCCGAAGAAGGCAGGGAACCGAGCAAAGACAAGAGGAAAAGCGGCGACAGCATCAGCATCGACAATCTCCGACAGCTTCGAACAACTCTGCCAGAATAACTGGAAATCATGCGGAATCATAAGAAAACGCAGGCGAATTGGAAATGGCTTGTTGGGTAAAGACTCTTTGCACACGGGCAACAATGGCCGGAATCGCGGTGCCTATGGCGCGTGCTAGCATCGGATTTACGCGAAAAGATGCGGCAAATCGGCCCGCGAGGAGCGTTCCATGGTGGAAACGGCGAATCCCGAAGATTACTCGACACAGTCGAGGAAAAAACGGCTGGAAGATTGTGAATACCTGAAGGCGCGAATTGATGGCAGCGTGGCACGCATCACCCTGAACAGGCCTGAGCACAATTTGCTGAACGAGCCGATGCTGCGGGAGTTGGCGGATTCGATAGACATCATTGGTCAGAAAGACGAAATCAAGCTGATTGTGCTCGATTCAGCCTGCAAGATTTTTTGCGGGGGGATTGAGGTTGGAGAATATACGTCGCAACGCGTGTTTCAGATGCTGGATGCGTTTCATTCCGCGTTTGCGGGGATTTTGGAGACGGCGAAACCCGTTGTTTGCGTTGTAAATGGCCCGGCGATTGGGGGCGGCGCGGAACTGGCGGCGTTTGGCGACATGGTGATTGCGACGCCGAAAGCGCGTTTTGCTCAGCCGGAAATTTCTATCGGCGTATTTCCTCCTCTGGCTTCGACGATTCTGCCGTATTTAGTGGGACCGAAGAAAGCGCTGGAGTTGGTGCTCACCGGAGAACCGGTGACCGCGGAAAGAGCGCTGGAAATGGGATTGGTGAACCGATTGGTCCCCGAAGCGGAGTTGGGAAGAACGGTCGACGATTTAATTGCGCGAATCACGGGACATTCGGGGCCAGTGCTGACCATGGCGAAGAAAGCGATTTTGAGCGGGATGGGCCTTTCGCTGAAAGATGGACTGAAGCAATCGATGAATATTTTCCTGAACGAACTCTACCGGCTGGAAGATTCGCAGGAAGGTTTGCACGCGCTGGTGGAAAAGCGGAAACCGAATTGGAAGAATCGTTAGCGCGAAAATAGCACGCGATTGACGGAATCGGCAGCGCAGCTTAGACTCAAGACTCCAAATTTTGACGCGGTTGCGATTGCAACCGCGAAGCAAGCAAGGGAAGCGGGGAAGGCCGTGAAATTCGGCCGCGGTCCCGCCACTGTAATCGGCACGCCGCTTTCACAGGCGAAAGGCCGTAAGCCAGGCTACCCTCCCTGCTGCGAATGCGAAGCTCTTCGCGAGAAAGAGCTCCGCAAGAAGCAAGCCCTACGGGATCTCGTGGGGCTTTTTTGTTTTTTGAAATGATTAGGATGCGAAACAATAAAGCGAACGAAATGAGCGCGAGATTTGCTGAATATCGCCGGCTGGCGCGCGGAGCAGCGGTTGTGCTGCTTTGTGTGACAGCGTTTGCGATTTCCTCACGTGCGGCGAGGCCAGGTTTCGCGACACAGGGTTCGCGCGAAGTTACGGATGAAGCCGGACGCACTGTCAAAATTCCGCAGCCCGTGCGAAGAATCGTTTCGCTTGCGCCGAGCATGACGGAAACGGTTTATGCGCTAGGGCTTCAGGACCGTCTTGTTGGTGACACGGATTATTGTGACTATCCCGCGGATGCGGCGAAAAAGCACAAAGTAGGCGGTGCAATCAACCCAAATATTGAGGAGATTGCTGCTCTCAAACCCGACCTAGTGCTAGTCGTGAAAAGTTTGAATCGTCTGGAGACTGTGCGCGCGCTCGAGCAGATTGGAATTGCAGTGTACTCGACGGATCCGCATACGGTGCAGGATGTGATTGGGTCGGTAAAAAGGCTTGCAGGAATGTTGGGCGCGGAAGAAGTTGGGAATGTGTTGAGCGAAGATTTAACGGGCCGGCTGGCGGCGGTTCACAAGAAGCTGAACGGAACGACAATAAGGCGCGTCTTGTTTGTGGTGTGGACGGATCCGCTGATGTCTATCGGCAGGAAGACTTTTATCGCGGATGTATTGGAACGCGCCGGTGGGACGTCCGTGGTGGATTCCGGGCAGGATTGGCCACAATACAGCCTGGAAGAAGCGGTACGATTGCAGCCGGAATATCTGGTATTTGCTTCGAACCATTCGGAAAAAGTGCACAATGAAGTGGAGGCGCTTGCCTTGAAGCCGGGATGGTCTGCGTTGAATGCAATCAAGAACAGAAAAATCGCAGTGATTAGCGACGCAATCAACCGGCCTGGGCCTAGAATTGTGGATGCCGTGGAAGAGCTGGCACGGCAACTTCACCCTGAAGTCTTTGCGGAGAAAAATTGATGCAGCCGCTGACGCTCGGCAAAGTGGCAG
>JAFDVY010000109.1 GCA_018268785.1 Acidobacteriota bacterium
TTTTTACCGGTTCACCGCCATTGAAAATGTACAGGCCGGTGCGATGCGCGATGACCACCCAGTCTTCTCCGATGCCGATGCCGCGCACGGAAGGCGTGCCAACGCGGCGCGTGACTTCCGCGATGGACCAGAGCGCCGGTTCGTTCGTGCCATCGTCCTGGGTGACGTGAATCGAATGTTCTTTCACAAAGTAAAGCCGCTCGCGCAGCTTGAACGCGGCGCGAATCGCCTGGCCGTCGTTTTCGCTGACGCTGAGCAGGCCGTTGATGCCGTCGTAGCTTTCGGGATCTTCGACACGGCTGGCGCGAACGAGGGAAGAGTTAAGCGGCTGCGCCGTGGGAAAAATCTCGATGGAGTCGATGTAGAACTTGCCGTTCAGAGTGGGTGTTCCGTCGGCGTAAATCTGCAGCACAAGATCGCTGGGAATGGTTGCGAGTGGCGCGGTGAGTTGCGCGGCGTACTCGACGTAGTTTGTGGTGAGCTGCGCGGCGGCCAGTTGCAATCCAGTGGTGCTTATGCCGCCGGTCGCGCTGAGGAGATGAATGTGCAGCGTGCCCTGGGCAAGCGTGGAATTGCACGCGCAGCGGGCGCGGATCGTGTAGCCGGTTCCGGCTTGAATCAGCGGAACGCCAAAGCGGTCGTTCACGGCGGTTTGCGACAGCATGCCGCGAATCGGCGTGGTGCCGTTGCCAACGATCGAATAGGCCGCGCCCCAAACGACGAAACTTTCTTCGTCGGTGCCGCCGGGCGCCCAGACGGGATCGGGCGACCAGCCGAGCGGGTAGTGCGGAAACGACGGGCCGGTGAAGCCGCCGTCGAAGCCGAGGTTCAGCCAGTTGTTCATTTTGTTGCGCTCGCCCCACCAGAAAAGGCGCTGCGCGTAGCCGAGAACGCCTGTGCTCGGAGCGAGTTCGATGAGGCGGAAGAGATTGTCGGCGTTTGTGCCGGCGAGGAGAATTGCGTCGGAAAAATCGATGGTGAGCGCCGTGGTCGTGTTGTCGCCCAGAATCATGTTGCCGCTGAAAAGCGAAGCGCCGCCGCCAACGTAAAAAAAGCTGGCGCCGCCAGAGCCGGTAAAGCAAAGAATGCGCGCGGTGACGTTGGATGGACCGGTGGGAATGTTGGTGAGCACAACGCGTTTGCTGCCGCTTGCGGTCCACGATATTGCAGGGCTTGGTTGTGTAAGGTAGCCCTGGCGCGTTTGAAAAATGACGCAGACCTGGTGCACGCCAGCGGAAATATTCCCTGCTGCCGCTGCTGATCCGCCGCCAGATGCAGCGAGGCCGCCGTTTGCTGCGGTGAATGTGAAATGGGTCGCGTCGGGAACGCCGGTAATCGAGAATGTGCCGTTGTATCCGGCGACGCCAATGCCCGAAGTTGTGACGAGTTGGCCGGCGACGAATCCATGAGCGGAAGTTGTTTGGATTGTTGCTGTGCAAGACGCTGCCGTGCCACTGCCGGATGCGGCAAGACCGGAAACGCCGAGAATGTAGGTGAATTGCATGCTGCTGAGAACTGTGGCTACGGGAAACGTTCCGTTGTAGCCGCTGACGCCGACGCCTGCAATGGTTACGGATTGCCCCGCGCTGAGTGCGTGCGCCGCACTTGTGGTGATGGTGACGAGAAAGCCGCTTTGCGTTGCGCCTGTGGGGCTGGCGGAGATGCTTACCGCCGCGGGCTGCGTTGCTCCATTGGGGCTTGCAGAGATTGCAACGACCACGTTTTCTTCAACCGCAGTTGGGCCTGCGCCCGGGCCACCCTGGCTGACGCGATCAAGATTTGCATCGTCGTACTGGCGCGGAAGATCGATTCCGGATTTTCCGTCGGTAAAGGCGAGATATTCGCGGCCGAAGAGCGTGGTGGAATTTGCGAAGGAATTGGGAGCGAGGCCGTTTGCGATGGACGAAAGCGCTCCAGGAGTTGTCTCTTTATAGAGCACGCCATTGGAATCGAGCGTCATGGTGCGGATGGCGGCGCTAGGCGTTTCGTACGTCTTCAAATAGTTGATCGTGGGATTCCCCGCAAGCGGCCCGAAGAGCGTTTGCATTCCAGGGCGCGTCGCCACTCCGCCGGAGCTGAACACAACGTCCTGGCAATCGGGCGAGACTCCGTGCGGAAGATCCGCGGGGGCCATATCCGTCACCAGCCCGCTGAAAATCTCAATGGGCGCGTCAAATGAGCCTGCAGTGGTCATGGGAAGTCTTCAGTCTTCAGTTGTCAGTCTTCAGTTCGGAGAGAAGGCGGAAGTCAGGATTTAATTTTTTCTTTTGATGGTTTGGAGTCTGAAGCGCCTTCATTTGCAACAAGTCCGAATTGTGCGGCTTTGGCGCGGTCCAGAATTGCGCCGCAGGATTTGCAGACCGCGACGCCGGGCTTGATGCGTTCGGCACAAGCGGGACACTCGGTCGCCGGCTTTGGATCGTAGAGCCACGGCTTTTCGAGCTTTAGTTCGCGGGCCGCGCGGCGCTCCAGGTCCGTGATGAACATGGGATTGTGCGAGCGCTCCCATTCGAGATCCGCTGCACCCACGAGGCGGCGGTGAAATTCATCGAGCTTGCGTCGCGCGTCTGCGAGCTCCGCTTGCGTCGGCTCGGGACCAGCCGCGACGAAAACGCCATGAAAACTTCCCTCCCCCGAATCGTTGTTGATTTCGCGGGCGATGTCTTCGGCAATTTCGCGCGCGGAGAGGGCGAACTCCATGGTGCGTTTGTCACCCAGGTCCATGATGCTCTTGCACGCGCGAACGGGCGTAACCGCATACGATTCTCCATCCTGCGGCGAGCGCACATCGAGCGAGCCGAAATAGGTGCGGTGGCGCGGCGGCCACTTTTGCGTGGAAATATTTACAAGAACAGCGACGTCACTCTGTCCGCTCACGAATCACCTCTTTTGCTTGAGGAACTGTCAGGAAAACCGGGAACTTCTGGTTACTGCATTCGGTATTGCACGACGACGTTGGCGTCGGCCGGGCTGGTGGTGCAGCCGGTCGCGGCCGTTTGCACGCTGAGCGTGATGGAAGCGCCTGCCGCATAGTTCTGCGCAATCGCGCCGGAATCGTTTGCGGCAGCGGAGACCGTTACATTCACGGGCGTCGTTCCGTCGGTCAGGCGCACGACGGCATTTGTCGTGCAGCCGCTGGGAGCGGTTTTTGCCTGCACCTGGATGCGCGTGATCGTCAACGCTCTATCCAGGGTCCATGTCGCCCCGGTCCACGTTGCAGTGAGCGCGCCGGGCAAAAAAACATTCTGCTCGGCTCGCGGAGCAGCCGTTAATCCTTCCCCGTTGATCGTCATCAAACCGGTGTTGATTCCCTGGCTGTTGATTCCGGAAACGAAAGCCGTATTGGTGGACGGTGCGGAAGCACCGCATCCGAAACTGAATGTATCGATGAAGGTCGTCGTGCTTGCGGGAATGGGAGTTCCGCACGAAGCTGGCATTTGCGCTTCAGCGCCTCCGCGCCAGACAAGCCATCCAACCGCCCCTGGCGGCAGCGCCGGGCGCGTGACTGTAACCGTCTGATTCCCGCCGGTAGTCGATACGCTGCAGGATGGACCGAGCAGCGTCATGCCTGCGAAAGGAGAAAACGAAATGGGTGAGCGGTCGGTTGCCACGATGAAATAATTGATTGTGCCGACTGGCACAGAACCGCCGCTGGATACGACGCAGGACGCCGGGGCCGCGGGAGTCGGCATCAGGTACCCCATACTTCCGCCGTTCACCGCTCCAAGAACTCCTCCATCGAGAGAAGTGTTGCTGCCAGAAATGTTATAGCTCGGCGATTGACCGCAACCGAGCACGAACACATTGTTGATGCAAACGGGGCCAGCCGCGCCACCGCCCAAGATAGTCGGATTCGGCCCTGGACCTTTGGCATTTTCAACGATGATTTGGCTGGGTTGGGTTCCGGTCAGCTCAAGAATGGGCTGGTGCAGCCCGTTCGCCTGATCGGCCACTTCCTGAGCGAACAACTTTACGCAGCAGGTCGCCTGGCCAGCGCCAATTGCCATTCGGAGCACAGGCCCCGCGTTTGATTCATGTAAGGTTCCGGTCATGAAGATATTTCCGCCGCCTGTGGAGTTCAGGTTCGGGATGTTGTCTATCTGTACGGAAGTGCCGCCGGAGAACGCAGTTTTTTCGATGTAAATGCGACCTGGAGATTGCGTGGCAGTATTCAAATAGGTGGAAGCATTTGTAAAGCGCAGGCACGGTGGAGAATCCCACGTACCTCCTGACCCACACACACCGCGTGTGAACCAGAAATCAAATCCGCCTTTGACGACGACAGCAGAAGCAAACGTTCCAGAATATGCGTTGTCTTCCAAAATGAATCCAACTTCTCCGCCGCTGCCTACAACTTGGTCCATGACGATTGAGCTTTGGCCAGTAGCATTGGCCGAAAATTTGATTCTGCGAATGTGTACCCCGCCATGAGTATTCCCGTTGGCAAGGACGAGCGGATGCGCTACTCCGCCAAACGATCCAAGAGGGGTGTAAGAGAATGAAGTTTCCGTTTGCGGAATACCTTGCAATTCCGTGAACCCCGAAATCACGAGCGGCTGGTTAAAGAACACATTCGCCAATTCGATACGAATATGTGAGTCCGTTGGATTCGGGATTGACGTTAAGTCAACGGTGGAATTAAACGGGAATGTGTTAAACCCGCCTGCTGCAATTACTGGAATGCGAACCACCCCGCCATGCGCTAGTAAAGCCGCCGTGACCGCCGCCTTCAAAGCGGAACTGTTGTCGTGAAGAACTGTTTGAGAAGTTGCTGTGGTTCCAGCGGCGTTCGCAAGCGTTAGGCTTGTTGTTCCCCCACCGCTGGAAATCGTCGTGGCAAGGTAACCAGCTTGAGCGGAGCCAGGAGCGCTGGTCGGGACGTAAGAAGGCTGCCCATTGACGCCCTGCCCGCAATCCCTGAAGTACGGGTCTTGTCCTGGAGACACTCCAACCAATACGCCGCCACGATAAATCCACGAACGGAGGATGACACTCTCCTGCGTCAACGTTCCCGCGGGAATCACGTCGTTGCAAGCTTTAACGGACAGAGTTGCCGAAGCGGATTCCGTGTAGTCTGCAAGCCCATTGGCAAAAACTGTAAATGTCGTGCTGGTAGGAGTGGTGTTGACCACCACGGTTCCGTTTACGTTGGAAATCGTGCCATTTGTAAATCCCGAAATTTGCACTTGCGAGTTCACTCCAACATTGCAATTCGTGGCACAGGTGAACGTATCAAGCCCACCGGAACGAACTACGCCGGTTAGAGCAACTGTGTTTGTGCCGAGCGTAGCCGCGCCAGTCGTGCTAGAACCTTGCGCCCCTGCCGCGGTCAGTCCGCCAAAATAATCTTCCAGCACAATCTTGTAGTTGTAGGTCGTTGAGCCGTTTAGTACACCGACCGGCGTGACTGTTCCTACGGCCGGTACAGAGGGAAAAGAAGCGTTTCTCCCCGAGGGCGTCAGGCCGGCTAAATTGACGACAACACCTTGCCCATTGGCAAAGTCAGGATTCGACGCGCAGGAAAGCGACGCGGAGCTTGCTGCTATGCTGCACGTCATGGTTTGCGGCGAGAGGATGTTTCCGACGTAGCCGCCATAGCGCATGAGGTCGAAATAAGGATTGGGCCCTTTGGAAAAGGTGTCCGCGTCGAAATTCTGCGTCGCGGTGAAGGTGTTCGTGACGTTGGTCTGTGCGCCGGAAGTGTTCGCGATGGGACCGATTTCCGCGCCAGTGTCGTCCTTGTAGTAGAGGCGTTTGTCGGTCTTGGTGTAGAGATTCACCGTTCCTGTGGAGGCTGCTCCGGGCGGCGACGCTTGATTGGAAAGGTTGAGCGTGCCGCTGGCCAGATTACCGAGGACGGTGGTCGAACCGTTGACGGTGAGATTGCCGGTGAGGTTCAGCGAGAAAGCGTTGATCGTGCCCGTTGTGGAAAGGCTGCTGAAGGTTGGCGAAGAAGGATCGCTCGGCAAAATTACGTTTGGAAGTTGTTTGGTTGCGATGCCTGGGCCGGAGATTTCAATTTCGTATTTTCCAGGCGCCGCGTAGAAGAAATAGTTGCCGAGGCCGTCGCTCGTAGTGGGATTGGCGAGCGCTTGCGTGAGGCCGGGATCGGAATAAATCAGAGCCAGCGGAGCACAGGGCTGGCCGCTTGCCGGCATTGCGCAGACGCGCACCGTGGCTCCGGCCAGTGGCACTCCGCGCGAGTTGAAGACAATGTCGTCCTTGCGTGTCCCCTGCCCTTTCGCTACGGGCACCATTGGCCACGCATGGAACACCAGCGTCAGCGCTACCCAGAGAAACCCCATCGCTCGTTTTGATCGTATCATTGCAATCCTTCGCGCTTGAAGTGTTTCGAGAATGGTTCGTTATAGAAGTTTTCTGGCGGTGATGCTGAGCTGCACGATATCGGTGGTGACGCTGGCGGGATAGGCGCCGGCAGCGAGTTCCGTGCCGCCGCCGTTGAACGCTTTGAGCTTCCAGTTGTTGAGAGCGCTTCCCTGCACAGCGACGTAGTAGCCGCTATTGCCGTTTTGCGATTCGGCGAACGCCTGGATCACCGTTGTCGAAGGCAGCTTGTCGGCGACTTGCGTGAAATCTACGGTGTCGCCGCCGGTTGGATAGTTTCCCGAAAACGTGAGCGTTGCGATGGCGTAGACAAAATTGCTCGCGCTCGAATCCACATTGTTCGGGGCGAGAGAAATCGTGATTGGCATTTTTTCCTCGATGTGTACGGCGCCACTGTTTAGGGTGGCGCTAAAAGATGCCGGGCTGAAGCCCGGCGCTACGAAATACTCAGAATGGTGTGTAACCGCTGCGCGAAGAAAAAGGACGGCGTCTGCGAGCGGTTTGCTGCTCGCGCTTCACGGCTTGGATGATCAGGTCTTCGATGGCGTCGGCGGCTGCGTCGTCCCATTTTTCCGCGAGAGGCGATCCGCGCGACCAGCCAGCGAGCGCGGCTCCCGCAAAGGCGAGCGCTTCCTGCGAATTGCGGACAAGGACTGGCGAAGTTGCGTCGGTCAGGTCGGGATAGGCCTTGAGGTAACGCAAACGAATCTGCGTGTCCTGCGTCGCGCCAAGAAAATAGATTCCGTCGGTGCGCCATTCCCAGACACTGAGAATCGAATCCTGGGGGCGCGAAGGCAAGCCACCATGGCGAGTTAAATCAACCATTTCGGAGAAGTCGTCGCTGGAGCCGTTCACCCGTTCCCACAATTTCAGCGGGAGCAACAAATCCGTCGGCAGTTGGTTTGGCGGCGCTGTCGCATCGGTGATGGAGACTTGCAGCGAAGAATCCTGCGCTGAGACGGCAGTAACCACGAGCAGCGCGTCGTCAGTTAAAAATCCGCCGGCCCCGGCGTTGCCCATGGCGCGCTGCACTTTGCGGTACGCGGAATTGACATACGGAAGCAGAACCGCGTCGGTGAAAAGATTTCCCTGGGCGTCATTCAACAGTGAACGCACGAGCGAAGTAATCTGCCCTGCCGTGTTGTATGCGGATGAACCGACGACAGGCATAGTTCAGTCTCCATTTGGCAACGGTGATTTTTGCAAATATGCTGCGACGCCAATGACGGCGTTGATGAGCGCCGCCGCCATTCCAATGCGAAACGTCGCGCCAATGCCCGCCTGCAAATTGAAATGCTGCGGATCGATCCCCACTGCCGCAAATCCGGTGAGCACGCCGCCCGCCGCGCCGCTAATCGCCGCTGCCAGAATGCCCTTGAGCCAAATTGCTAAACGTGTCATAACTTTTCCAGGTAAAACCGGAGTTGGTTCACACCTCATGAGAAACCCAACAAAACGGGATATCGTTAGGCTGCTGTTTGTGCTGGTGGTTTACGCCTGTGCCAGTTTGATCCTCGGCGGGCCCATGACCCGCCAGCGCTATATCAGCTTGGCCGCGATGATTGCCTTGTTGTTCCTGATCTGGTTAAGCAGCTTGTACACGAGCACATTGCCAAGACTCAGCAGACACAAAATTCACTGCATTTTCTTGAGCGTATTGGCCTTCTGCTCTGGTGTCTTCTTTCCCGTTTTCGGTTTGGGCTTTTATCACCACACCCTCAAGATTGTCATGTCCGTCTTCTGTTTCCTTTTTGCAATCTTTTTTCTCTGGAACGCCTTTCACCCGCCGTCTTATCCAGCTGAAGACGCGCACTAGGGAATCATCACAAACGGCTGTTTGTGAAATGCGGGCGTAGCGTCGTCCAGCAAATCGAACGCCCAGTTTTCGTAGGCGCGATCTTCGCGCGCTTCCCTGTCGTAAAGCTTTTCGCGTGATTGGCTGAGCGGTTTGCACCGCGCCCGCTCAATGGCGGTTGCGACATATTCCGCAATGGTTGGCGTTAGCTGAACGAATTCGCCCTGCGGCGTTTCCAGCGTAAAGCAGTGTTCGTACTCGCCGCGCGAAGGATACGGTCCAAGCGCGGCGATTGTTCGCCCATTAATTATTTCGTTTGTCTGTGCGTACCAGGTGCGCGGTGAGCCATAGACTTCCGGCGGCACCCATCGCTCGATGTGCCAGCGATCCACCGCCGAATATTTCGGCTCTTTGCGAAGTTCAATACGCTCTCGCAGCAGAACCCCATGTTCGTCGCGGTCTTCAAACCTTCCGCCAATCCATGCAAGGCGATTCCAGCCCCAGACTGCGCGGTAGTTCGGCTCGCCGAAACGATTGCGTCCGCCGGCGAGTTCGAGTCTCCGCGCCACTCTCTCTGGTGTCTCATGCGTTTCGCGAAGGACCTGAATTCGACTTTGCATTGACCGGGCACGATAGCGAAGTGTCATTCCGAGGAGCGAAGCGACGAGGAATCCGCTTTTGCGATCGCAAAGAAAAAGCAGATCCCTCGCTTCGCTCGGGATGACAGTTGGTTAGTCTCCGTGGTCTTCTCCGGCTGCTAGGTACTGGCTACTTCGACTTAGTAGCCGCTTGGGCGCGCCAAGGTATCGATGTACGCCCCGGAACGCGGGCTGTCGGAAAACAACTGGAAGGCCGTGTCAAAGTAAAAAATGTAAGACGCCGCGAGGCCGCCGCTGGCGCCGTAGATCGGGAACACGGTGTTGCCATTGACTTCGTAGAAGTCGATGTCCTTGAGGACCGCGCGTCCCCAGTGGGAAAGGTCGAGGAAGTCCACGCGCGTCTGGTCCGCGTTGACGCTGGACTTGATGGGAATGCCGCTCATGGTTTTGCGTCCGCTGAAGAGCAAATCCAGATCGTTCGCGCCGCCATCGCCGCCTTCTTTGATGATTTGCGAAACGGTGATGCCCAGATTTTCCCAGGCATGTTCCTGTTCAACGGCCATGTACGCAATCAGCTTGCTCAGATGATTGATGCCAAGGGCTTTGCGCACTTTGTTGATCGCAAGACGAACGTTCGCCGGAGTCAGCGCGGCGTTGCCTGCGTTCACGCGAGGCGTCGCGAGCTGCACCGGGTACGTCGCGCGGTTGAGATTCAACCATGTGCCCGTCGTTGCGTTGTTCTGGTGATACTTGATGCCGAAAAGCGACGTGGGCTGAGCGCCGCTGAGGCCGTCATGAACAATCACGTCGCCGTTCGTCAAGCCGCCGGGGTTCACGTCAACGGTGATCGTTTGTGTCGGGCTGATGGGATCGGCAGCAACGACGTTTGCCGTGCCGCGGTTCGTGGTCAGCGTGGAATCGTAGACCTGAACGGTTTGCCCCACATAGACAAGCGCCGCGCCTGGGGGCGTGGCCATCGTCCACGTGGTGCTCGCGAAGGAGCTGATGGTGCCGAGCACGCCGTTGCCGGCGGTCTGGCTGAGTTTATCGAGGAACGAGCGGAACTGCTTCATCCCGTTCACGACTTCGCGCTTCGCCGCGTTTTCCACGGCGCGTTCGCGGCCATTCGTCGCGTACTCGACAAGTTTTGTGATTTCGATCGCGAAGCGGAAGAAAATCGGCGAAACCGTGGCGACGTCGTATGCCGTGCCGGAACCGCGGCCCATGTCGCCGCCGTCGGCGTTGTAGGACCCCGCTTTGCCGCCGGGATTTACCTGGAGCGGCAGGCGCATGGCGCGGCTGGAAATCTTTTCCACGTCGCCGCGTTGTTGAATCATGGTGAGTAGGATGTCGTCGCGCTCGTAGAGCAGGGGCACTTTGTCGCGCACCTTCTCTAGCTGCAACGCGACGACGTTTGCGTTGGCTTGTGCTGGCATTTCGTTTTCTCCTTAGGCTTGCTGCGCTCCGCTGTGAGTGCGCTGTAGTGGCGGGTCTTTAGACCCGTTCTATGCGCGCGGCGGCGCAAGGCGTCTTGTGAGAAGGCGCCTAAACTTGCTTGGCAATGGGAACTAGAAAATGGAAAATGTACCGGGGTCGAGCCACTTATGCGCGGATCCAGTCTGTTTGCTCTCGCCTTGGCGTTTTTGCTTTGCCTATTTTTTCTTCGAGCTTGTATTCGATCCTATGGACGCAGGCGGCAGAGTCCGTCTGGCAAAACCATACTTCCTCTGTTGAGTGGAATGTTCCTGATCCTTCTACTTCTGAGCATCGCCGGCGCCGGATTCCTGGTCGCGATTGGCCCGATGCACTAAGAAAGAAAAGACCTTAAACAGCCTGCACGCTGCCGGCTTCTTACTCTGGCAGTAGCAAACCTACAGGTCCAAAATCTGTTCGTCGCTCAACTTCTTGTAATCAATGCGACCGCGCTGTGGTGAAGGAGGCGCAACTCGGCCGCCCGTTCTGTGCGCGGCTCCGGCGGAAGGTAGCTCTCTTCCCCGCTGCGCTGGCGCCAGGCCGGCACTCTGGCTTGCTGCCTCTTGCTTCTCCGTCTTCGCGCGATGCGCCGAGAGTGTTGTCTGTGTCCAGTCATGCAAGACTCGCTTCGTTGCGCTCGGCACAAGCTGCTGGGCGCGGTCATTGATCAGGCGCACGACTTGCGCGCGCGCCGTTTCATCAAATCGCCGCGACGATAAAACTTGCGCAACTTGTTCGCCGAGCTGGCGGTCGCCCTGCAGCGCGTTTTCGATTTCCTGCCGCACGCCCGCTGTTAAACGCGACCTCACTCCATCGCTATTGCCGCGACCCGCGTTTGGAAGCGCCAGTTGCAACGCGCGTTCAATCGCGCCGCCGACGCTTTTTTCCAAATCCCGGTTCGCCGCCTTTTCAAATTCCACATATGCCGCAAGATGTAAGTTATTTCCGGCGCTTGCCGTTGAAGTAGTTTGTGTAGCGCCGGGCTTTAGCCCGGCATCTTCGCTTTGACCTGCCGGCAGAGCGGAAGATTCCGCCCTGCCCCTCGCATCCGTTTGGGGTAAAAAAGGCGGCAATACATTTGCTTCTCCGAGCGCTTTAATTCCTGCCGACACCATTTCTCTGAACGCAGCCGGATCCTCGTGCAACATTCGCTGAGCCAGGGCTGCGCGTGCCGCGCCGAGTTCTACTGCTGACTTTCCGGGC
>JAFDVY010000010.1 GCA_018268785.1 Acidobacteriota bacterium
GCACGGCTGGATGTTGAATTGACCCATTTTGGTTGACGTTCTCAATTTTCGAATAGGAGACACGGCTGTGGTATTCAAAAAAGGGAGGCAGGTGGCGGCAGGTGACATAACAACACTTGTCAATCGTTGTGGACAATACAGCCCCGCCATGTTCCCGGTACCAAACCGGATAGTCCGTCCCGCCGCCAAAAAACGATATGCGAAGTGGGGTGCGTGTGATGATCATGACTGTGTTTTCCTTTTCACTATTTCGACAGGCACAAGATCTGCTGAGTCACTTCGAGCAGGGACTCGCCAACCAAATCTGCTTCCGAAGAAATGGAAATTCCCGTTCCAACTTCCGATTGTTGGTGAGTCGTGACCAATGCCGTTTTGCAGCCGGCGCTCTTCCCCGCCTGCAGGTCACTCGGTGAATCCCCAACCATCCAACTCTCTTTTAGACTAATTCCGTGCTCGCGGGCCGCCACGAGTAACATTCCAGGAGCGGGTTTCCGGCAAGAACAGCCATCGCTTTTCTCGTGCGGACAATAGTAAATCGCGTCAATCACTGCGCCGTGGCTCGCTAGCAGTTCAGTCAACCTTCGGTGCAATTCCTCAAGCTCTGCGGGGGTCAGCAACCCCTTCGCTACACACCTTTGGTTTGTGACTACAACAATCTTGAATCCGGCTTTTCCGAACTGCTGGATCGCGTGCACCACTCCAGGCAACAGCTCCATCTCTTCCCAACGCGTGATGTACTGCCCTTCGGGCGCTTTTCGGTTGATGACGCCGTCGCGATCCAAAAACACGGCCCTAGTCGACATTTGCATTCTGGACGTCGGAGTTTCTCTTCAACAGCAATTGCGCCTTCGCGTAATCTTCGGGTGTTCCAATGTCTATGAACAGTCCGTTGGTCTGAAAACCGCGAACATTTTGGACAATGAGTTTGGGCAACACGTCCTTTTCCAGGCTCAGCACTCCTTCAGGCATTTCGCCCAAGACTTCGCGTTCAAAAATGTAGACGCCACCGTTAATGATGCCAGGCTCTTTAACGCCGAGTTTTTCCCGAAAGCTGCGTACCTTGCCGTCTTTGTCTACTTCAACCGTTCCGTACCGGGCCGCATTGGAAACTCGTCGTAGCGCAACAGTCGCCGTCGCCCTGTTTTCTCTGTGCACGCGCACGAACGCCTTGAATTCTAGTTCCAGAAAAGAATCGCCATTCAGAACGATAAACTCTGAACAATTCGCCAGATATTTCTCTGCCAATTTGACCGCCCCACCAGTTCCGAGCGGCTGCAATTCTCGTGAATACTCGATTTCGATTCCCAATTGGGAGCCGTTGCCAAACTCTTCCTCGATCTGTTCTGCAAAATGTCCGGTACACAAGACAACTCTTTGAATGCCCTGCGATTTCAATTCCAGCAAAACCAGCTTAAGGAACGGCGTATCGCCGATTGGTGCAAGCGCTTTGGGTCTTTCCGATATCACGCTCCGCAACCGCGTTCCCAAACCGCCCACCAAAAGTACCGCAATAGGCATTTTCTCGGTCGGCACAGCGGCATCCCCTGCCAGCTAATTCTCTGAATTGCTTTCCCAAAAAGCGAACATCGATTGTAGGGTTTGCTCAATCGTCTTTTCGGGCTTCCAACCGGTGTCTTTCCGCATCTTCTTCGTACTTCCAAAAATGACCTTTTCGTCTGACGGGCGCATCAATCTGGCCACCGGTTGAACTTTCACAGTCAGTCCTGAAATTCGAATCGCCGTTTTGAGGACTTCTTCCATCTTGTATGTCCGGCTTGCGCAAAGATTGTAGGCTTCTCCTCGCTTTCCCTTCACTGCAGCGAGATAAAAGCCCCTGACGGTATCGTGCACGTCCAGGAACGCGCGATATGGCTTCAAATTACCCACTTCCACTACTGGCTGCTGCAATCCTTTCTTAATTCGCACCAATTGCCGCACGAAATCCGATGGCGCATCGTTTGTTTTGCCCGGTCCGGTTGTGTTGAAAAGCCGGATATTCACCGCTGGAATCTTGTAGTCCAAGTAGTATTGCCGCGCTACCAGGTCCAGACAAACTTTGCTGATTCCGTATGGGTGAAGCGGCAAAAGAGCGTGATCTTCTCGAACTGGCATGTCGGCAGCGGCAACGTGGCCATACTCCGCGCTCGAACAGGCGGAAACGATCACAGGCCGCTTCTTCATGTAACGAATCGCTTCAAAAATATGAAGCGATCCCATGACATTTGATTCAAATGTCTCTACTGGGTTGGCCCAGGAAACCGTGGGCAAACTCTGCGCCCCCATGTGGAAAATATAGTTAGGCTCATGCTTGTGGATGATCTGGGTCATTCGCTGGCCATTTCGCAGATCCCCCTGCACCATTTCCACGTTTGGCAAATCGGGAATACGAATCGAACCTTTCGCCAGGAAGGAACCGATAACTCTCCAGCCTTTCGCTTGGAGAAATTGGACAAGGTTGGAACCGATAAAACCTTCAGCTCCAGTCACAAGCGCTGTCTTATTTGCTGTCATTTTGTTGGTGTGGCCGCTGAAAAATTCAATCAGTTTTCTCACTGGCTCAGGAAAAGAGCGCACTCATGCGGCTGAGTAAAGTTTCTCTTTCCATTTCCCAGGTATGTTCTTTGTAAATTAATTGTCCCCGGCGAGCGATTTCCAGAGCCTTTTCCGGATTGCCGGCCGCAAATTCGATTTGCTTTGCAAGATCGTTTGCATCGCCCGCTTCGAAAAATATCAGCGAATCGGCGCTAAAGTAGTCCACGATCCCGGACGTGGACGGCGCAATTACCGCCTTGCCTCGAGCAAGATACTCAAAAATCCGCGTTGGCGTATTTATGTCGGTAAACGGATTGCGATGATTGGGAATCACTCCGATATCGCATTTATCAATTTCGCTGTAGAGGTGTTCCAGATTCTTGGGTCCAAAATAGGTCACACGGTTTTCTAACCCAAGTTCTCGAACCTTATTCATCATGCGATCGAGGAATTCAGTCCTGCCGCCGAATACATGCAAAATCGCATTTGGCTCAGACTTTTGAATTTGCGCCAAAGCGTCAATCGCAACTTCCAGTCCGTTACGCTCAACCAATGAACCGTGATACATGATCACGAATGGCTTTCCGTTTTTATCGGCCGAGACCGTTTCGTCCACCGGCTTGTACGGAAAAATCCGCGTATCCGGCGAGTTCATCACAACCGCGATCTTTTCTGGGCCGCAACTGCGCCTCGAAAAGATGTGTTTGCAGGCCAGATTGACCGTCACGACCAAATGAGCTCGCGCGATGCTCCACTTTTCCAAGCGCTTCAGCAGCTTCACACTGCCACCATCCGGCGCAGCGTTGAAAATCGTCGTCATCAGCTCGGGCATCGGATCATGCAGATCCAACACGACTTTTGCGCCGAACCACTTTGGGATGATGGAACTAGCTACCAACACGTCGGGCATGTTGTGGACATGCACGAGATCGTATCTCTTGCGCGTCGTCCGCAATGCAAATAGGGCCATGCTGATAAAAATGAACGCGGAGTATCGGAATGCGTAGTTCCATTTACCTCGCCGTATGTGTTTCAAAGGAATGCGCGTGACCGTAATGCCAGGCAGTGTTTCGTGGCTCGCCTGACCGTCTCCTCCGAGACAAATCAAATCGACACTCGCTCCCTCGCTGATTAGAGCGTCGATCGCGCGCCTCGGCCTCGGATCGAATGGGTACGCCGAAAACGTAACCATGGCCACACGCTTCCCTGCGAAGCGCATCGCATTTCCTGCATTTTTCACTTGGTGAGTTTCGGCCTGGGTTTCCATCTAGGATGCAATCATAGTGCTGAAGCGGATGCTAACTGATGAATATTTTGCCTGTAGAAGATAAAACCTAAGCTAGCGATTTACCGGCTGGAACCGGAGACTACCGCGGGTTGGCTATTGAGTTTCCTGACAGATTCTCGTTCCACTTTCGCCTTGTTCGATGCTTGGATTGCGCGGAGGATCTGCGAATCGTCGAATTTTCTTAGGATTTCGATATTGGGCATTACGCAGTGTCCGCCGATTACACCCGGAAAATACTTCGTCGTCGGGAAGAACGAAATCTCATCATAAAACGAGATAATCTCTTCGTAGGAAGCGCCGGTCTGATCGCAGTAGCGTTCCACTTCCTGTGCCCAAGCGATCATCAATCCAAAGTACGTCGTCTCCGTCAACTTCGCGAGTTCACTCGCTTCCGGTGTTGTCAAAACCTTTGCCTTCATTCCGGCGCCCGTAAAGTGGGCGGCAACGTGTGCTCCCGAAGCGGGGTCAAGACTGCCAACGAACTTGGTGTAGTGGCTGAGTTCCTGAAGCATGCGGACATGCTTGCCGCGCACAGGGCTGTGCACAACCGGAGTTCCCGTGCGCACTGCAACCTTCCGCGTAGTGCCCACGGCAACCGTACTGTTGATGACTGTTACCGCGGGCTTGTAAGTCTCTATATAGCGCGCAGCTTCCCCGACAAAATCCTTGATCTCGAATGGAAAGCAAATGTGCAGGATGTCAACTTCGCCCACTGGTTCGGATGGCGGCTGAACGTCAATGCCAATTACCTTGTAGTGTTTTGAAAGCAATTGGAACAGGGGCTTGCCCACTTCTCCCAGCCCCACAACCAGAATGGCCTTATTGGCACTCATTTTTCTTTCTCCCTAGTAAAGTTCGAGATCGGGGTCTCTATGAAGGCTACCGAGCAATTTAAGGTCGGACGAGCTACCGCCATTGAGCCAATCACAAGGCCTTTGTTTTCAACGAACTAGTCAAATCTATCCACAACTGTGACTTACGCCAACGCAATACTGACGATTGTCGTCACACCTCTTGGTTCGCAATCCTTCTGCCAGAGAGACGCCCGGGCCCTATGAATCTAAGAGAATCAATCTTGGCTAACCTTATGACAATAAAACACTTAATAGAGGTATATCCTTGCGGCATGTCCAAATCGGTGTTCCAGCTCGCAACCATGTGGAAAGAACTTACCACCATTTGACCCGCACTTTCCCTCAACAAAAAAGCGCACAAGAAAACCGAATCACAACCATCTCTATCTTATTGATAAATAAAGACTTACTAAAACAAATGGACTCAACTGGCTGCACTTTGCATGCCCAGAACATTGGACGCATACAAGGTCCACCCAAGCTGGTCGAGCCGCGGGCCTGCCAAGGTCGCGCTCTGAGTCTGGTTTGAGCTTGTCCGGGCGAATTCCTGAGACCAGGCGATCCCCTTCATGATGGCGACCCTAAAGTCAGTCTTGCAGGATTCAGATAGAGTCCCCAAAGCGAGAGGTGCGGTGCCCTCCTGCTGCAATGGAAAAAGTGGATAACGCTTAACTACGCGTGAGGTCCGCTTATCATAACGAAACCACCACTCCCCATGTTCGCCTTGTGTCGAGCAAATCGCGTTCCCGCAGCCCAATGCCAATGCAAGCGGCTCTTCCAATCGATACGCTCTGGCAAACATGCACAGCGCATAGATGGAGTACATTTGATCGTTAAACCGGCCGAACCGGCTATGGATCAAGGATCTCGCTTTCCAACAAAGACTGGATTGGCAAAAAATTCCGCTCTCACCCTGGTTCTTTTGCAGAAGCTGATACGCCATCAGCGCTGCGTCGCACAGGTCTGGTACTCCGGCCTTTTCTGCAATTCGGGCATGCGAAACGCCTGCAAGGAAGAGCGCAATTCCCGTTGTGTCTATCTCCAAATTCGCTACCTGCCGTTCCAATACCGTCTGGAAATCAAATTGATTGAATAGATTTCCGAGTCTTTCCGGCGTGCATACTGCGGTAAACCAGGCCAACAAGCCCAGGTCACCTGCGCCACCGACCCAATTGTTGTCTGCTAGAAGAGATTCTTGCAGTCTGGGAAATCGAGGCACTTCGCAAATGCTGGCCGACCGAAGTTTCTCCAGCCCCATTAAACCGATGAGGATCTGCCGCGGCGCAACTCCCCAACCCTTAGGGCCGCCCTGGGTATACCTGCCCAGCGCATTCGGAAAATTCTCTTCCTGAGAAAAAACCGCATCGAGCAAAGTCAAAGCTCGATCATTCAGCGATCGAATGGCTTCCTCAGGAAAACGGGTCAAGCTATCTTCCGTTCTTCGACATATTGTTGTGTTATTTGGAAATGAGAACATGGAAGGAGAGAGAGAAAGTCAGCGCCATGCATCTGAAAAAAAGTTGCCGGAGCAAAAACCGCTCCGGCAACTCTGCAAGATTCTTTGCTATTGATTTGGCTGTGCGTTACTTCGCAACCGATGCCGTCGCAAACTGCGTCACGGCATCTGACACCAATTTGAGCTGGTTTTCGTTGAGACCACCGAACATCGGCAGAGACAAGATTTCTTTCGCGGCGGATTCCGTTTCCGGATAGTCGCCTTCTTTCCATCCCATGGACGCATAGGCCTTCTGAAGGTGTATCGGAATCGGATAGTGGATGCCGGTGCCGATGCCTGCTTCGGTCAAATGCTTCTGCAGTTCGTCCCGCGATTCGGTCCGCACCACATAAAGGTGGTAGACCGATTTCGAGTAGCTCATCTCTTGTGGCGCAGAGACACTCTCGCTCAACGGAGCGAGCATGGAGTCGTATTGCTTCGCCGCCGCATGACGCTGTTCATTCCATTTCGCCAGGTGACGCAGCTTGATTCGAAGGATTCCAGCTTGAAGAGAGTCGAGCCGGCCGTTGTAGCCTTCGACGTCGTGGTAATACTTCTTGGCTTGACCGTGATCTCGCAGTTGCGCCGACTTCTTGGCAATCGTTTCGTCATTTGTGGTGATTGCTCCGGCTTCGCCGCACGCGCCGAGGTTTTTTCCGGGATAAAAGCTGAATGCAGCCGCCTGTCCAACTGATCCTGCCTTCAGCCAACGATTCTGTTTCTTTGAGAAATACTCCGCCCCATGGGCTTGGCATGCATCTTCAACGACTACGAGGTTGTACTTGGCAGCCAGTTCCATGATCGGATCCATGTCCGCCATTTGGCCGTACAAATGCACGGGCACTACTGCCGCAACGCGCTTGCCCAGCTTCTTGTGCACGTAGTTGCCTGTTCTGCTGTCCAGGGCGCACTGAGTCTCCATGTAGTTGCGCAATTTCTCTGGATCCATCGTGTACGAGCGGCGATCAATATCCACAAACTCTATGCGAGCGCCGGCCTGAGAAATCGCCTCAGTCGTCGCAATAAACGAATGTGGCACGGTGATCACGATATCGTTCACACCGATGCCGGCAGCCATCAACGCAAATCGGAGGGCGTCCGTTCCGCTGTTTACCGCAACGGAATATTTTGCATCGCAAAACGCTGCGAACTCCTTTTCGAAGCCTTCCACTTCCGGGCCTCCGATAAAGCCTGCCGTCTCGAAAACCCTCTTACAGACAGCAAGGAGTTCACTTTCAAGCTCTCGGTGCATCGTCACGAGATCGACAAACGGAACCTTCGTTGTACTTGTCATCGCTTTTCCTCGGATGAATTGGGGATTGAACGCAAAACCTTGGCGGGATTGCCGGCCACAATCGTGTTGGGAGGCACATCCCGCGTAACCATACTTCCTGCTCCGACAATGGCATTCTCGCCGATCGTCACGTTGGCAAGAATCGTTACGCCGGAACCGATCGACGCGCCGCGCTTCACTACCGTCTTCTCAACTTTCCAGTCTTTCTCTGTCTGCAAGCCCCCGTCTTCGGTCGTGGCCCGCGGGTAAGAATCGTTAATGAAAGTCACGCTGTGCCCGATGAATACGTTGTCCTCAATCGTGACGCCTTCGCAGACAAACGTGTGACTCGAAACCTTGCAACGCTTCCCTACACTCGCGTTCTTTTGAATTTCAACAAAGGCGCCGATTTTTGTTTCGTCGCCAATCTGGCAACCGTATAGATTGATGAATTTCGAAAGCCGCACGCCTTCTCCCAGCTTGACGTCCGGGGCAATGGAGCAGAACTCGTTCATAGACGGACCAACTCTCCTCTCTTGCGGATCGACGCTTCGGCAGCTTCGAGCATTCGCACAATGCGCAAGCCCGCATGGCCGTCATTAAACGGAACCTTGTCGTTCAGCACACAATCCGCAAAGTAGTCCAGCTCGACGTGGAGCGCTTCCAATTGTTCAAGCTGTGGCGCCCACATATCCCCGCTTCGATAACTTACGAGCAGGTTGCGAATGCCTTCTCCGGAAGTAATCTGCACGCCCTTGTCGTAAATGCGCACTTTTTCGTCTGCCACCAAATCATTCCAAACCACCATCTTTTTTTGTCCGCCGATGAGCGTAGTGCGGATTTTAACTGGCGACAGCCAATTGACGTTGATGTGAGCGATGATGTTTTTCGGAAAGTAAACCGTAAGATAGGCCACATCTTCCACGCCATTCAGGTGCTTTTCCCCGGTCGCAACAATCGCTTCTGGTTCCGCCTTGATCAGGTAATCCATGATCGAAAGATCGTGCGGTGCAAGGTCCCAGATAACGCTCACGTCGTGTTGGAACAAGCCGAGGTTCACTCGGAGTGAGTCGTAGTAATAGAGATCGCCAAGAGCTCCGCTTTCCGTCAGTTCCTTGATCTTCCTTACCGCTCCGGTGAACAAGAATGTGTGATCGACCATGATCTTCAAGTTCTTGCGCGCCGCAAGTTCCACCAACTCTTCGGCCTGTGCGGAATTCGAGGTGAACGGCTTCTCGATAAACACGTGTTTTCCGTGTTCGAGCGCCAGTTTCGCCAGTTCGTAGTGTGTCCACACGGGCGTGATCACGGCGACCGCATCCACATCGGGCGAGCGCAGAACCTCCATCGGATCCGTGACCGCCTCGATACCGGGGTAGGTTTTTCGAACACGGTTCAATGCGTTTGAACTCTTGTCGCATACCATGACCGCCTGGCAATTCTTTTGGCCGTGCAGGTTGCGAACGATGTTCGGTCCCCAATAGCCGTAGCCAATTACTCCTACTCGCAGCATATTTCCTCCGCCACTCCGTGATTCGAGCGTCGCCACTTGCGTTTTTTGCCCATTTTTTTGCGTTGCCTCAGTCACCAGAGAATTGCTCATGCGCACCTCGAGACAGTTGGATTCTTTCTTAATGTTTGTCGCTATTTTTCTATTGCAGGTTCTTGGCCAGTCGGCGGTTTAGGTGAGCGAACTGCTGCCGCCGGATCGGGCTAGTTGATTAGCAAGCACCAGAGCCTTTGAATACGGCAAGAGGAGTTGCTAGGAGAATCTTGATGTCGAGCCAGAGGGACCAGCGCTGGCAGTAACGCAGATCCAATCTGACCATCTCATCGAAAGTTGTGCGGCTGCGGCCGATTACTTGCCACAAGCCCGTGACTCCAGGCTTTGCTTCCAGTACGCGGCGCTGGTGCCAAAGGTCGTATGCTTCGAATTCATAAGGAACCGGAGGACGCGGTCCAACCAAAGACATTTCTCCAGTTAAGACATTCCAAAACTGAGGAAGTTCATCAAGGCTGGTTTTGCGCAGAAAACGTCCAACTGCTGTTACTCGCGGATCGTCTTTGATCTTGTAAACCACTTCATTCGTTTCGTTCTCGGTTTCTTCTTTCACCTTGCCGGAAATGAAATTTTGTACATACTCCTGGTGAATCTTCGGATCATTGTCCACGGTCATCGTCCGGAACTTCAGACAATCGAACCTTTTTCCAAACTGGCCCACTCGTTGCTGCCGGAAAATCACAGGGCCCTTTGAGCCTAACTTGATGGCCAGTGCAATCGCAGCCATCACGGGCGCCAAAACAAGCAAGAGTGCCAAGCTTCCAGTAAGGTCCACAAACCGTTTCGCAAACATCGCGATCTTGCGACCGTTTTGGCGTTTCCGGTCTTCGGGGTAGAGCTTCTCGTCAATGGCTTCGTCCTGCGAACTCTTTTCTCTGCTTTCTGGAAAGACATGCAAAGACACCACGATCTTGCTCGCGATGCTTCGATCCAAACTTTCCTTGAACGTCTTTTGAATCTTGTGCTCCAGCACATCCGCCACGGGGAGATTTTCGATCTGATTCAATTCCGTGTAAATTACTCCCAGAACTTTTCCCTGCTCGTACCAGCCAATAATGTCGCTTTCGCGGATCGCGCTGGAAACCGCTCCTACCAACTTCTCCGCAAATCCCGTCGTGCGCTTCTTCTCATCCACTAAACTTCCGTCTAGCAACATCAAGATGAATGTCTGCCCTGACCGCTGCGCGCGTCGGCGCTCCAGAGTTAGCAATGTCCGAAATGTCTCAACGCTCAGGACGTCCCGGCGGCGATTCGCAATGCGATGAAGAGAAAGGTACTGCTGCCCCCCCCTTACATGGGGCGCACCGCGCCGCTCTGGAACTTCAAGATTGACCGAACCGTTTGGCATTCAACTCACCGTTGTCTTTCAGCTCCGGGGACGAGGCGGAGCTTCTTGCTCATTAGCAAACTTGTTCTAGCTAACCCCATCTGGCACCAGTTGCCGTGTGCCAATTCCTTGCAGCGCAGTTCCCTGACCGATTCCGATCGGGCTTACAGCTTCCCGATCGATTTCAAGAGCAACGGAACGTTTCAACAAACTCACCGACAGCACGATGCGATTGTTGCCTTTAAAATTCAGCAAAATGCCCTCGACGCCCTGCATGGAAGGAGTTTCAATTCGAACTCGCTGGCCAATCTCCAGATATGGCCAGGGTTCCATCGTGACTCCCGCCGAAATCACCTGCTGAATAGCCGAGATTTCCGCGTCTTCAATCGCGACGGGTACTTTGCCCCGCCCAACAACCGAAATCACACCGGGCGTCACGAGAACAGGCAGGCGATCATGGACGTTGAACTGGCAAAAAACGTATCCCGGGAACAGCGGCACGCTCGATTCCTTTTGTTTCCCGCTCCACCTTTTCTTTGCCGCGAACGTGGGGAGCAGTGTTTCGTAACCCTTGCCTTCTAACAACACCGCCGTGGAACTCTCCCAACGGGTTCTCACTTGGAGTGCGTACCAACGATTCGAAGGGGAACTGGGGATCATCGTGGCTGGCTTTCTCTTTCTTCTATCCGGGTTAGCGCCAAAGTCAGTTCGAGTCTAGGCTACCGCCATTAATGCCATGTCGCTGCGCTGTGCATATTCGCAATCTATCTGCCAGACAGGCCATCTTTCAGAGCTGAGCGGTGCCTGCAAAACAATTCGTAACATATTGAAAATACATATGTTATTTGCTTGCCCTCGACCGCTCTTGGCATGGAGCTGCCTGACTCCTGCGTTTCGGGGCTTTAGGGAAGAAAAGTCTTGCCTCATTTGACCAAGATGTTTCCTGAGTTGCATGTTCTTGTGGAACCGTCAGATCCCAAAAAAGGAGCATTCCACCGTAACTCTTTTATTTACAATTATTTACATAGCAAAAACACACTCGGGATGCTTTTTTGCGGCCACCCAAGATAATTTACTGCCGCGCTAAGGCCTCTACGTGGGAATATGGGCCTACAATGCAGCCGCAAACAGCCCCAGGCCCCAAGTTCGCGCCTTTTGCCGGTTGGACAGCCATTTGCTCCTTGGCCTTTGCAAAGCCCCTCATAGCGACTTTGGGCTACGCGCTCCACAACGACAGCGCTTCACACATCCTGCTTATTCCCTTCATTTTCGCGTTCCTGCTCTATGCGGAGCATCGGACTATGACGCGAGGACAGATCGACTTTGCCGCTGCATTTTGTTTCTTAGTCCCCGGGGTTTTTCTCGCAGTTCTTGCTCTCAGGCCACCGTCCCGTCTGAATTTCGGAAACATTCCTCTTTCCATTTCAATCCTTGCTTTTGTCCTGTTTGTGATTGCAGGCTTTGTTGCGATTTACGGGCGAAAAATCGCCGCTCGAATGTCTTTCTCGCTCGCATTCTTGATCTTTTTCGTCCCTATCCCGGAACCAATTCTCAATCGCACCATCTATTTCTTGCAGGTCGGATCCGCCGATATTGCGGAATGGTTTTTTGATCTGACCGGGACTCCCGCCTTGCGTCAGGGGTTTGTGTTCCATCTCCCAACAATCAGCATTGAGGTTGCGCAAGAGTGCAGCGGTATCAGGTCTAGCCTGGCTCTGTTGATTCTCGCCCTGCTCGTCGCACATTTCACATTCTCAAAAACTTGGAAAAAGCTTCTTTTTGTCTTCGCAGGCCTGGTGATAATGGTGGTGAAAAACGGCATCAGAATCGCCACACTGACCATTCTGGCAAACAACGTGAATCCGGACTTCCTCTACGGACACCTTCACAGGGATGGCGGCGTAGTCTTTTTTCTGGTTGGTTTGGCCTTGCTTTGGCCGGTTTATTGGCTGTTGCGAAGAGGCGACCGGCAGCCCGCTCCAGCTGTTCCTGCCGCTCAGCGCGCGGCGCCGAGTCGCAATTAGTCTTCTTGCGGGCGGGGATAGGCGTGGTAGTAACTCGCATATCCGTCTGATTTCGAGACGCGATTCAACACGACGCCGATCAGCTTCTTCTCGTCAAATTTCTCAAGCGCATCCTGCGCAACTTCAAAGTCCGTCTGCCCGGCCTGCACTACAAACAGAACTCCATCACAAATGTCCGCAAGCAAACTCGAATCGTGAACGGCAATCGCCGGAGGCGAATCCAAAATGACCCAATCGAACAGCGGACTCAGGCGGTTCAGCAATGTTTCCATGGTCTTACTGTGTAAAATTTCGCTCGGATTCGAAACCTGCCGTCCCGCGGAAATCAGGCACAAATTGGGAGCATCCCCCGTTTGCAGGATTTGAAACTCATCGCACTCGCCAAGCAGGTAATCGCTCAAACCTGGTTCCGCAGCCGCCCCAAAGGGTTGATGCAGACGCGGCGCGCGCAAATCGCCGTCGATCAACAAAACCCTGCGGTTTTCCTGACGAATGATCGACTGCGCCAGATTCGACGCAATGAAGGTTTTTCCTTCCGCAGGCAAACTGCTCGTTACCAGAATTCGCTTTAATGGTCGCGTGGCCGTGATCTGATACAACCTCGATCTCAGTGTGCGAAACTTCTCGGCGCCCCCCGGTTCGGCGGATTCATTTGCAAAGACGCTGTGCCTTGGATCGATTCGGCCAAGGGTGCGCTGACACTTCTTGAGCAATGCCTCATAATCTGCCGGCAATGCCATCTGCGTCGAACTCACCGTCTTTGCTGAAATGCTCTGTCTTGGCTCGGCCGCGGGTTCTCTGAGCAGCTTTTCTCCGGCAATTTCCACAAAATCTTGCGCCTGTCCACCTTGGTGCGCGTCTCGCTCCAGCGCGGCTTTCTTCAGGGCTTCGTGTATTCTGCTCATGTGCTAGGTTCTCGTTCCTCTGATTTCGCCGGTCAGCCCAGCTAAATTACTTCGACCGAAGGCTGCTTACATGCGCTACTTTTGCGTCAAAACTCTGCACCATCGCCAGAACGGGAAGACGCAGGCAGACTTCGATGTCCCGCTCTGTGTACATGGTCTTGTCGCTCAATGCCAGCAAGTAAAGAATTCCAAGCGATAGCGCAAAGCCTGCTCCAAGACCTCCCCCGGCAAAAACGCTCTTCTTGGGGAAGGAGGGGCTGGCAGGAAGGCTCGGCGCGTCGAGCACCTTGAAGTTTTCGCCCTCTTGGTTGTGCTCCATATCCGTGGCCATGGCCGAGTTTTCACGGCTTTTCAGCAATTCGTTGTAGATATCTGACGCCGTCTGATAATTCCGCGTCAGCTCCTTGAGCTGCTGCTCGATTACTGGGCTCGCTTGCAGCAAGCCCTGCTGAACGCGAATCTGGTCCTGAATCTGCCCTTGCCTCTTTGTCAAGTCTGCGATGTTCAGCTCATCCTGCTTGATTCTAATTTTTAGCTGTTGAACGGCCGGCGGCTCTCGCAGGGAAGGCTCGCTTCCCGATGCGGTCTTTACCGGCGCAGGTTGCGCCATTTTTTTCTTCAAATCCTCGATTTGCGCTTTGGTCTTGATCACATCGGGATGTTCGGGCGTATAGCGCGCGAGCAGATTCGATAGCTGCGTCTGCAACAAAGCCAGCTCTTGGTCTTGCGATTCCGTGTTGAGCTGCCCGGCCTGCGCGGCTTTCACTGCCGCTTCTTGCTGAGCCAGCAAGGTTTCGTTCAGAGACTTGTCTTGCTGTGCTCGCATCAAGGCCTGCGCAGTCGCATCCAATTGCCCATTCATGCCGGCCAAGAGTGTGAGATTCGTCTGTTCCCGCTCCGGAAGCGAGGCGGGGTGTTTGGTCTTGAATTCCGCCAATTTGCGGTCTTGCTCATCGAGCTTTGCTTTTGCTTCATTTACTTGCTGAGTCAGAAAATCCGTGGTTCCCTTTGACTTGATGACCCGATTGCTTGCGTTCTGTTCCATGAACATCGACGTAATCTCTTGGCAAATATGCTGCGCCACAAGCGGATCGTTGAAAGTGACGCTGACATTGAATCCTGGCGGTTCATGATTATTGGATCCAGTGATTGGTTGAATGAGTTGAACGTCAATCGAAGCTTTGAGCTTTTCCACTAGATCGTCGATCGGATGGCTGGCCCGTTCTTGCGCGTACAAATTGAACTTGTTGATGATCTGCTCCAGGCGGGAACGGCTGAGAATCTGCGCTTTCATCGATGCCATTTGCTGATTCAGATCGTCCGTGATCACTGGCTTGATCACATCTTTTGGAACCGCCGGCTGCTCGATCAGAACCAATGTCGAAGAGGTGTATTTTTTTGGCAGAATGAGCGCCACTGCCAGGCTCGCCACTCCCACCGCCAGCGTCACGAACGTCGGTATCCACCAATAGCGGCGCAAAATTCTCTTAATGTCCGCAAGCGAAATCTCGCCATTCCTTACCATGCTCTTCCCTCGCTGCCCCAGTCCTTAAACATGAGGAGGTCCCACAAACCGGTATACGCCGCTGTTGATTCTGCACGAACGCGACCACCCAGTCGGAGTCCCCAGTCTCACAGTTGAGACGGCCATCCGCGTAACTTACTGAATAACATAGCTTTACGCGGAGTCCCCGGGAACCCAAGCTCCATTCAGCCCTTTGTCATGCGCACCGGCCAAAAAACAGTGGAAAAAATATGTCCCATTTATCCCATGAACTCCTCTACCCTACACCTGAGGCAAGGCCTCACGCCATGCGTTTTCTTCCACGTGGAGCCCTTTCATGCACAAACCCACGCAAAATCAACACTTAGTCGCGCTTATGAGTTGGATTGGCACTCCCACAATTCGCGATTTTGAGGCCGCGAAATTGCTCCCCGGTTGGCGCCATGAATTTTGCTAAGGATCCATCTGTCCGCAAGAACAATCCGGGCCGAATTGGCCCTATGCTCGCCCTCGTTCTCCTCGTCACCTTGCTGTTGGGCTGCAACCGCGATCCTCAAAAATTCATCGACAAAGGCAATCTAAGTTTTCAGCAGGGAAAATATCCAGAAGCCTTGATTTTCTACGGTCGAGCCGCTCAGCTTAATCCGCGTCTCCCGGAAGCTCATTACAAACTTGCCCAAACGCACCTGCGAATGAAAAGTTGGCCGGCCGCCCATGCCGAGCTGCAGCGTACGGTCGAACTCCAGCCGGAAAACTGGCAAGCCCAGTTGGATTTGGGACGACTCGAGTTGGTCGGTGGAAAAGCGCAGGATGCCAGGGATCGCTCTCAACTTATCCTGAAATCCAATCCTTCCAGTGCTGACGCGCAGCTTTTGTTGGCCGATTCCGATGCTGCTCTTGGCAATCTTACAGCCGCAATCGAAGAAGCTAACGCGGCCATCGCCATGGCCCCCGATCGCGCTGCTTCTTACTTAAACCTGGCGCAGTTGCAGACTCGGAACGGCGACACCAAGGGCGCCGAAGCAAATATGTTGAAAGCGCAAAGCCTTGATCCCAAATCGACTGTTCCTTACATGCTCTTGGGCGCGTTTTATTTCCATCTAAAGAGAATCTCAGAAGCCGAAAAACAATTTCAGTCTGCCATCGCCGTTGCTCCAGAGGATCCCGCTCCGCGAGCGGCTCTCGCTGGCATGTATTCCTCCCAAAACGAAGACGGCAAAGCCGAACAGGTCTTGACTGACGCGAAGAACCAACTCAGTTCCAATCCGGCGGCTTATCGCCTCCTGGGCGATTCCTATCTCGCGCAAGGTAAAATAGATAAAGCCCTCGCCGAGTTCAGCTCCCTTTCGGCGCAATATCCGAACGACTCTTCCGTCCAAAAAACCTACATTCAGCTTCTCGTCCTCAAAAACAGACTTGATGAGGCAGCCTCTCTGAATGAAGCTCTTCTTTCGAAAACCCATTCGGACCCTGACGTCTTGGTTCAAAAGGGCCAAATTCAGCTTCTCCAGCAAAAACCGGACGCGGCATTTTCTACGCTTCAATCCGCTCTCAGTATCGCTCCCAATAATGCTATTGGTCATTACCAACTGGGCCTTGCGCTCGCTGCAAAAGGCAATCCGCAGCAGGCGGAAAAAGAATGGCGCCAGGCAGTTCGCATTCGTCCCGCTTACCCCGAAGCCTGGCTGGCCTTGGCCAAGCGCGCTTCTCAAAAATCAGACTGGCGCGAATTGGAAGACATGAGCGACCAGCTCAAGAAATTTGCACCCAGAAGCTCTGAGGGATATCTATTTCACGCAACGGCCAGAATCAACCAGGGCGACCCTCTTGGAGCCGAAGCCGACTTGCTCAATCTTCAGCGCATCGCGCCAGACAGCCCCATGTACTACGCCAAAATGGGAGACTTGCGCATGGCTCAACGGAAACCCGATGAGGCCGAATCATTCTTCCGCCAGGCGCTGCAGCGTGATTCCGCAAACATCGAGGCCATCGTTGGCATAATTCGCGTTGATCTAAACAAGAACAAAATTGCCGACGCCACAAAACTGATTCAGGATCAGATCCGGAAGAATCCTGACAACGCTTCCCTCTATCTTGTTCAAGGCGAACTGCAAATCCAGACCAAACAGTTCCCGGAAGCTGAAATTTCTCTCACCCGCGTTTTGGAGCTCGAAAAGAGCAGCGTTGCCGCAATGCTGCGCTTGGCGCAGTTGAACGCGGCAAAGGGCCAGTTCGACAAGTCCGTTTCTTACTACCAGAATGCTTCCGAGCTTTCTCCTCACGACGCTCGGATATTGATTTCGCTCGGTGAAGTCTTCGAGCAAGCAGGTAATTGGCAGCAAGCCCAGGCCACTTATCAGAAAGCCCTCACCATCTCCGCCGAAAACCCCATTGCTTCCAACAACCTTGCCTATTTGCTGTTGGAACACGGCGGCAGCCCCAGCGTTGCTCTAACACTTGCGCAGACCGCGCGTAGAGGCCTTCCAAACGTTCCCAATTCGGCGGACACTCTCGGTTGGGCCTATTACAACAATGGCGCCTATTCCGTTGCCGCCCCCCTCTTCGAGGAAGCAATTAAGGCTATCCCGAATAACCAGACCTATCGCCTCCATTTGGGTATGACCTACCAGAAGTTGAGCGACGACGCTCGCGCCAAAGCTGAATTTGAAAAAGTCATCGCCTTGAATCCAAGCTCTCCCATTGCTGACCAGGCGCGGCGGCTGCTCTGATCCATCTACCAGAAACGTTGCAGTTGTGCTCTTCTAATTTGGAATTGCTGCGGAAGCTTCGTTAGAAAAGGCGCTTTCGTTTCCGCTGCCGTCAACGGCGGTCGTCACGTAGAAATACGTGGTGCCGTTCTGTACCGCGGAGTCTGTGTAGTTCATGCTCGGCCAAAGAGACCCGTTGACCTTGACGTATCCGCTGCCGCTCGTTGTGCTGCGATACACGTTGTATCCCGAGATAGAGGAACCGCTTTCGCTCCAAGTCAGGCTGACGGTATGCGAGACGGCTTGGACTCCAGTTCCGCTCAGCGTGATCGTCCCTGGCGAACCGGAGGCGTTGCTGGTCACGGTGATGCTTCCGCTTGCCGCTCCGGCCGTGCTCGGATCGAAAATCGCGTTGAACGTAAAAGTCTGCGACGGATTCAGCGTCACTCCGCTTGCGCCGCTGAGCGAGTATCCCGTTCCGCTCACGGTAATCGAAGAAATCTGCACGGAAGAATTGCCGGTGTTCGTGATCGTTTCACTCAAGGTTGCCGTCGTCGAACCAATATTCACATTTCCGAATGCGAGCGTCGAAGCGCTGAATGATAACGTCCTCGTCGCTGCCACACCCGTGCCGCTCAACGCCACTGTTGCCGGCGAATTCGGCGCGTTGCTTGCGATATTCACCGTTCCCGCCAGGTTTCCTGCTGCCGTTGGCGCAAACACAGCATTGAAAGTCACGCTTGTTCCCGGGGCCACGTTGCTCGGCGCCGAAAGTCCATTCACCGAATAACCCGTCGCGCTGATACTCAGCTGCGAGATTGTCAAAGTGGCCGAACCCGTATTTGTGACGGTAAAGCTCTTCGAGCTGTTTTGCCCGGCAACGATGTTTCCGAAATTAAAACTTGCCGGTGAAATCGAAATCGCCGGTTGAACTCCAGTTCCGCTCACCGGAATCGTCAGTGGTGAGCCGGGTGCGTCGCTCGTCACTTTAACAGAACCGGTCACGCTTCCTGCTGCGGTTGGAGCAAATGTCACAGTCAGGGTCGCTGTCGCCGAAGGATTGAGCGTTGTAGGAGTTGCAATTCCGTTCACGGAAACTCCTGCGCCCGTTGCTGCGACGCTGGAAATGGTAACCGCCGCAGTGCCGGAGTTGGTCAGTACAACCTGTTTCGCCGAGTTCGTGCCCGTATTGACGTTTCCATAGCTCAAGCTGCTTTGATTCGATTGCAGGTTTCCAGTCGGTGTCGCTGTGCCCGTGCCGCTCAAAGAAATCGTTATCGGAGAGCCCTGCGAATTACTCGTCACCGTCAAAGAACCTGTCACAGCTCCAGTCGCTGTCGGCGCGAATTTGACCGACAGAGTCGCTGTTGCAGAAGCGTTCACAGTCGCTGGCGTGGAAACGCCGCTTACCGTAAAGCCTGTCCCTGTCACGGATACAGCCGAAATCTGAACCGCAGCTGTGCCAGTATTCGTCAGCACGACCTGTTTAGTCAGATTGTTTCCGTTGGTTACGCTGCCAAACGCCAGGCTGCTCTGATCAGACTGCAAATTGCCGGTGCTTGCTACGACATTCGCCGAAAGGTTCACTACCGCTGGCGAAGTGCCCGCATCGCCCTGAATCGTCAGTGTGCCGTTTATGGCTCCGCTCGCCGCCGGCGTTACGCTAACTGTGAATGTACTGGACTGGCCCGCTGACATCGCCATCGGCAGAGTCATGCCACTAACCTTAAACAGTGAATTGGATACCGTGGCTTGCGTCACGTTCAAGGATGCCGTTCCAGTGTTGGCAATCGTCACTGTCTGGCTGGTTTGTTTGCCAACGGAAATATTCCCGAAATTAACGGTCGTGGGATTCAGTTGGATCGCACCAGTTCCTGGGTCCGTAGGCTTTGACGCGCTCACAATTCCGGTGCATCCCCCCACTACTGTTGCTGACCCAAGCAGCACAACCAGGAGGAGAGCCTTCCAAGCTTCCGCCACCTTCTCGGATCGGCGGCCTTTTGCCACCCCAATTCCTTTTGTCTCCCCCATGCTCATTACCCATGCCCTCCGAATTCGTCGCTTCCAACAGGTGCGAGGGTAATGGAACCGTGGTAATGGAACTACTGGTGCGTGGGACAGATATGGGTCAGCTAGTCTGCCTGCCCAAGTGGCGCTCTCTCACCTGCCCTTTGGCTTTCAGGTGCCCTGAACTTTCAGCTCGTTCAATTGCATCGCCTGTCACACGAAAAGGATCTTCAAAATTGCTTGTTTTTCCCTGAAATTTTGAAGTTTCCAAGGAAAGGAGGTCTGTTCAGGCGCTGCCTCTAGGTCAGTCCCAAAGGACAGGTCCGGCTCTGCGCGAAGTGGCCTTGCCTTCTTCCCGCAGATTTAGCGCTTAGACTAACGGAATCTTTGGAACTCTTGCTTTAGGTGGGAATCAACTGCTCGTGCTCAATCGGAACTACCAAGGAGGCGGGACCAAAAACTATTCGCTTGGTCTGATCTCTCGGCCCTGTTGTTGTAGGGCCGCGCGACGCGAAACCAATCCCGCATCACGAATCTTGTAAATCAGCGCTCGATAGCTAATCTTCAGCTCTTGTGCTGTCTTCCGGCGATTCCATTGGTTGGCTCTCAAAGACTCTAGGATGACCTTCTTTTCCATCTCATGGATTACATCTTTGGCGATTCGCTTCAGGGGAAGTCTCTTTGCTCTCTCTGCTTCCCCTTCGCTAGCTCGATCCCGTCTGCCGGTATTCTCCTGATGCAGCGAAGCCTCGGGCCCCAGTAGCACGTACCTCGCGATCCCGTTTGAGAGTTCTCTTATGTTGCCCAGCCAAGGCAAGCTCTTCAGATAGACAAGCATTTCCGGCGGAAACGCGAACGATTTTAATTCAAATTGCTTTTCAAATTGCTGCCGGAAATGTTCCGCAAGGGATGGAATGTCCTCCTTGCGTTCACGCAATGGAGGCATCGTCAATCGGAACACTTGAATCCGGTACAGCAAATCCTGCCGAAACCGGCCCTCTGCCGTCTCTTTTTCCATGTCTTTGTTGGTCGAGCAGATCAGGCGGCACTCCACTCTCCGTTCGCCTTGATCCCCGATTCTCGAAAACGTCCCATCCTGAAGGAAATGCAGCAGCTTGCTTTGCAGATTCCAGTCCAGATCCGCTATTTCGTCCAGAAATAGCGTCCCTTGATGAGCCTTTTCTACTCTTCCCGGCTTCACCAGATTTGCCCCCGTGAATGCCCCCTTCTCATATCCAAACAGTTCGCTCTCGAGAAGTGCAGACGGGATCGCCGCGCAATTGACCTTTACAAACTCGCCCATCGCAAACTCTGACTTGGAATGGATCCACCGCGCCAGCGCCTCTTTGCCTGTTCCTCCTTCGCCGCACAGGAGGACGGGCACGTTTGTCCTGCAAATTTTTTCGGCCTTCGAGCGCACTCCAAACATCGTCGGCGCTATCCCAAAGAGGGTATCGTCCGGCAGAACGTTCATCTGCACCTTTGCCGCTAGAGACTGACTTGTTTGCGTCGAGGCCATGTCACCTTATCGAGCACGAGGTGCACATGGGCAACCAAACCTTGCAAGGCAAGAAGTCTGTCTTCCACTGGAGATCGACATCTAAGTCTATAAATAAAAAGGAGTTATTTCCATAATGGATTCAATACTACTAGTACCAACAACCGGCCCGTTTTCGCTCTTACGGGAAATTTCAGGCACACTTCGGGGAAGGAAAGTTCTCTCGTCGCGTCAATTCGACCGTTGTTCGTTCGTTGTTTTTCAATCCGTGGGACGATGCCAAGTTCAATAAATCGGTAATGGCCCCTAGGCCCGGGCCGCCTGACCTCTGATAATGTCGTATCGCTCGATGACCGCTGCGACGCCCAACCGCAGTTCGCCGTCTTCACCGCGTTTTTCCACGCGCACCACTTTGCCCAGGGCCCGCACAAAGACTTCGCTGCTGTGCGTGATTTCCGCGGGCAAAGTCAGCGTAATGTCGAGCTCCGAACCTGCTTCCAAATCCTGATCGATCACAAAGTACAGGCCCCGCGTGGATATGTCCCGCGTTTTTCCGTTTGGGCTCCCATTGGGACGTTCTGTGGGAATTCTTACAATCACCGGCAGGGACAAATCGTACCGTCGTGCATTGCGTCGTTCCGACATCAAGCTCATCCTTCAACCTACCCGCGGCCGCAGACGGTCTGGCCGGCCTTCTTTTATCATTGAGCTAATGTTATCTCAAGCAGAAAACGGCGAAACGTCGGCTCGCTTGAGCGAACGCTCCCCCGCTCATCTCTTCTGATTTCTGCTTTTGAAATGCTCCCGCGAAGATACTGTGCAACTCTTCCCGCGCAAAGCGGCATTTTTCGCGATGTGACTTGAAAGGAATCTTCGCGATAGGCCGGAAGACTATTCGTTCCGCCCCGCTGATACCGGGGCCGTCTCGGCTGCCGGCGTGGACGCGGACTTGCGAGTCCTCGGCGTGTCGAGATTGAATTGCCTCATCTTGTAGAGCAATGCCTTGTAGCTGATGCCAAGCATCTTGGCCGCGTCTTTCCGGCACCAGCGCGTTTTTTCCAGCGCTTCAGCAATGGCTTCCATTTCCGCTTCGTCCTTCAATCCGCGGACCAGCGCCTTCAGCCCCTGCTCCCGTGGCGCCGCTGCTTCTTCCCGCGGCGACGTTCTCTGCCTCGCCGAAGACATTTCAACCAGCTCGCGCAAGCTGCCTTCATCGTCTTCCAAAATCACATAACGCTTCACGAAATTTTCCAGTTCGCGCAAATTTCCCGGCCACGGATAGTTCGCCGCTGCATCCAGCAAATGCTTCGATGGTTCCACCGCCGGCTTTCCGAATTTTTCCGCATACTTCGCAAGAAAATGACGGAACAACAATGGAATTTCGGTGGTGCGCTCGCGCAACGGAGGAACTAGAATCGATAGCACGTTCAAACGGTAGTAGAGGTCCTCGCGAAATTTCCCCGTCTTCATCGCTTCTTGAACGTCCACGTTCGTCGCGGCCAGCACGCGGACATCGGTGTCAATCAAGTTCCGCCCGCCAAGCCTCGAATATTGGTGATCCTGCAAAACGTGCAGCAGCTTCGCTTGCAGATGGGTGCTCATTTCCGCGATTTCATCCAGAAAGATTGTTCCCTTGTTGGCGAGTTCAAATTTTCCTGGCTTGGCACGCACCGCGCCGGTAAACGCGCCTTGCTCAAATCCGAACAATTCCGATTCCAGCAGTTCTCCGGGCAGCGCCGCGCAATTCACTTTAACGAAGGGCTGCGATTTCCGTTTTGAACGCAAGTGAATCATCCGCGCAACTACTTCCTTTCCTACTCCGCTTTCCCCGCAGATGAATACCGGCACGTCCACTGGCGCGATCTGCAAGAGCTGCTGCCGGATTCGCACCATCTGCGGACTAGCCGCAAGAAAACTCAAATCCTCCGTCACTTGATCGCAATAGTCGCGAAGCGCCTGATTCTCCGTCGCCAATTGTTTCTTCTGCCGCGACTTCAGCATCGCCGCGTCCAATTCCGATTTTTCGAAGGGCTTTGTCAGATAGTCGTGGGCTCCCAGGCGAATCGCCTCGACCACAACGCCGACTTCGTTGGAACAAGAAAGCATAATCACGTTCAAACTGCGGTCAATTTGCAGCAGCTCTTTCAGCGTTTCAATGCCGCCCATCTCCGGCATAAGCACATCCAGAATGATGAAATCAGGCCGCGCTCCATCGTTGATCTTTTCAATCGCAGCGGGGCCGCTGCTCAGCGCTTCTACTTCAAATCCTTCGACTTCCAGAAGCGTTTGCAAATATTTGCGGATGCTCGGTTCGTCATCCACCACCATGATCTTTTCTTTAACCGCCATTTGCTTCCTCTCAGTCTTAGGCCCAATTCCTTTACTGCTCTATGGGCAGCAGAAAATGGAACGTGCTGCCCCGTCTTGCTTCACTCTCAACCCAAATCTTCCCGCGATGCGCCTGAACCAGCCTTTTTGCAATCGCAAGTCCCAGTCCCATGCCCGACGTATTCCTGTCCACCCGTACAAAATCCTCAAAAATCTCCTGATGATGCTCGGGCGCAATCCCCGACCCCGAATCGGATACGCTCACTTCCACGCTGTTTGGTCTTGGCAACCGGAATCTGCGCCGCTCTTGCGCCGGCGCCACTTCCGCTACGCGCCTTTCCCAAAAGTGAGGCTTTGCAACCAAGGTCACCGTTCCGCCGGATGGCGTGTGCTTCAGCGAGTTATCCAACAGGTTTGCCGCCGCCTGCTGCACTTTCTGGTAATCGAACCGGAAGCTCGGGATCGACGGATCCAGATTCACATCCAGCCGCACTCCCTTGCGTTGAAATGCCTCGGACCATCGCTTCGCCATTTCATCCAGACAATCTCGCAAATCGTTCTCGCGCAGCTGTAAAACCAGTTTTCCGCTTTCGAGCGCCGAATAATTCAGGAACATGGAAACAAGGCGCACCAATCTTTCGCAGCTCTCCTTCGACTCTTCCAGAATGTCTTTCTGTTTTTCCGTTAACCGCCCCAGCGACCCCGTCAGAAGTAAATCGTAATATCCCTTGATCACGGCAAGCGGCGTTTTCAATTCGTGCGCGGCGGATGCAAGAAAGACGGTCTTTTGCCGGTTTACTTCCTGTAATTTCAGGTACGCAGCCAGCAGATTTCGATAGGTAATCTCTCTCTCTTGCAAAAGCTCTTGCACTGTCAATTGCGTTGCTGCATCGGCGCTCGACTGCGCCACCACGGGGTCAATCTGCAAAACAACCCACTCTTGCTCGGACATCCACTGCACGGTCGTCAAGAATTTATTGCTCCCCGACACGATTTCCAGCCGCACCTCCGCTGATCCCGCTTCCAATTTTTCCAGAAGCGCTTCAGACTGCGTTTTCAGCACGTCGGAGATGAGATTTACTTCGCGGGAGTCGGGGTGGCCCAGCGTCGTCAGATATTCCCTGCCCTTCAGATTGGCAAGAATGATTCTTCCGGTGCGATCGGAGACGAGAAGTGCCTGGTCTACGCAATTCAACAGCGTTTGCACAATGCTAAGTGGCAGAGACTTAACATTGCCAAGCTCGGAGGCGATATCGGCGCTTTGAATTTTTCTTTACCCCTAGTCTATCCCACCAGAGTGGCAAAAATTTTCCCTCGGGAAGGGCCATGCTCTCAGAGGCTCTAGCGGCTAGTCAATGGTAAATCCGTTCCACTTGCACATTTAGGGAAATACCCTATCCCTTTGTTCACCCGTTGGAAGGAAATCCCTTGCGCTCCTGAGTTGAAAATACTGTAGAACGCTGATTATAAAGCAAGTTAAATACAGCGACCCTTCAACAACTCTGGCCCCACAGATGCATCAAACCGTACTAGTTCGGTGGTACCAAAGGTCCAATTGTGGCAATTCAGACTGCGAAAACCACTTCGTCTGTGGAAAAGAGTGTGCAGCGCCGGTTTCCGAGGATTCGCCTCCAGGTACCCATCTTCCTGAGGGGGCTGGACGCGTCTGGCGTTGAATTCGTTGAACTCACTAAAACGCTGAATATCAGCGCCTCGGGAGCATGTATCGCCTCCAACCATCTTTTGCACCTGGATCAAGTCGTTCATCTCACTATCCCTACTCCTGCTGCCTCTTCTTCGGGCTTGGTTCCCAATGAAACTCCCCCCATCACCGCAAAAGTGCTTCGGCAGCAGGCTGCGGGGGAACTGCGCCTCTTTGGGGTCGAATTTCTCAAGACTTTGGAGTAGCCCAGAGAACGGTTTTTCCCTCGCGGGCCAGAGGAAAGAAATTAGCTCCACGTCGGTTCGTTCGTCGCTCTTTCGCTTGACACAACAGCACCTTTTTCAATACTTTACAGCAACACAAGAACCCGTTTTCTTCTTGGCTGCAACGGTGCTTTAATCGCTTTGGTACTCCGTTTGCTCCCATAGTGTTCATTGAATACGTGAAATTGTCGCGCTTTCCCCAACCCCCGCGGGGATAGGCAGAGGTTAAGCCCATATCAAATTTGCCCAGCCCCGGCACTCCGGTCGAGCTTCGTTCATCCTCTGCTGCCAGTTTTCTCGAAATTATTGTCGAGACGCTTCAGCCGCTCGATCTTTCTGCACGCGCGCCATTCCTGCGCGGGTTCTTTCGGGCTTTGACCCATCTCGATATTTCCGAGGAAAAATCGGTTCAGCTTTGGGATGAAATCCTCTCGCGCAAACAATCTCTATCCGCGAATCTCGGGCAATCCGTCTCCCTGCAGACCGCTCTTGTCGACGTTTTCACCTCGTCGGACCTTTTTCGTTTTCCCATCCTCATCGAGCGTGACGATCTCAAAAAACTCGAAGTCAGTGCCGTCACCGATCCCCTCACTGGCCTTTCCAACCGCCGCCTTTTTCAGGAAACATTCGAAAAAGAATTGAACCGTGCCAAGCGCTATGCGCAACCTCTGAGCCTCGTCTCTTTGGATTTGCACCGCTTCAAGGAGGTCAACGATCAACTTGGTCATCCGCGTGGCGACGACGTTCTTCGTTCCGTTGCTTCCACGCTCAGTAAATCTCTCCGTACCTCTGACGCTGCTTTTCGCATCGGCGGCGACGAATTCGCCTTGCTCCTTCCGCAAACAGATGCCGCACAAGCGTTGGCTCTCAGCAAACGGATTAGCGTCGTCTTTTCTGAAGTTCTTCGCCCGTTAAACATCTCGGTTCCGGTCAGTTTGGATCATGGTGTCGCCACTTTTCCCATGGATGCCGACCGCACCGAAGAACTGATTCAAATCGCTGACGCAAGGCTCTACCGTCTAAAGCACGCGAATCACCTGCAACAATCTCAGCCCGAGAAGGACGTTTCATCCTCAGGCCCGGTCCAGAACTCTTCTTCCACGATCCCAACAGAAGTCCCCGGCGTGCCTCATTCCGTCTCTATTCCGAGACCACAACAAGCCCCGGAGAAACACGAAACCAAGTCGGCGCAGCCGATGGATCTCTCGCCCACTCCGTCACCGGCGGCAGAATCTACTCTCGCGGCGGCCGTCTCAGCTTCCAATTTAAGAATCCACACACTGGCCGCTTCTTCCGGAGTTCCGCAACCCCGGCCCAATTATGCAGTCCAGCGCAAGGCAGAACGCGTCTCCATGACTGGAACCAACGCATACGCCGTTCTCGGTGAGGCCTCTTCCCGCCGTGCAAAAGTCCTCGATTTGGGCTTTGGCGGCGTCGCACTAGAACTCGATTCAAAGCAGGACCTTCCCGAAAGCTTTCTGGCAGTCCTTCATGTGCCTATTCTTCCACCTGTCCGCGTTAATCTCCGGCCCGTCTGGTCTCGAGGCACGAACGAGGGTAGCCTGCGCGTCGGTTGCTGCTTCATTTCCTAAACTTCCGGTTTTCCCGCTTTTTCTTCGCTTTTTTTCATTAAGATTCCGTTCGCACGCCAATCATCTCTTCTCGCCATTTGCCTGATAACAGGTACAGGTAACGTGCCTGTACCAAATCTGTACCTCATTCAAATTGTGCCCACTCTTCTTAGCAAACTATCTTTGTATTCATGACGCGGGGCCATCTCCAGCTCTCTCGAAGACTGAACTGCATCCCTGCTGGCTTTAGTGCGTATTTCGCGATTCTTCTAGCCTCTCTTGCTTCCCTTTCTTTGTCTGGTTGCGTCGGACTCGCAGGCGACAAAGCTCCTTCCGCAGCTCCCCAGCTTGTCGTCACGCCAAGCGCCGTAACGTTTCAAAATGTCGTCGTCGGCCAAAAAAATACCCAGACCATTCATCTTTCTAACACTGGCACGGCAGATCTTGACATCTCAGCCGTTTCTTTGACCGGGTCTGGCTTTTCGCTCGGGTCCATAGCGGCCCCACTCAAGCTTGCGCCAAATGCCAGCAAGAATTTCACGGTTAGTTTTGCCGCAACTTCCGTAACAACTTCCGCGAAAGCCACAATCGCAATCGCCAGTAACGACACAACTTCTCCTCTCACCGTTCCTGTCAGTGGCAGCACCGTCAAAGCCAACCCAGCTTGGCAATTGGTCCCCGCAGTCGTTTCCTTCCCCAGTACCACGGTCCACGGGACCAAATCCCAAACCGTCACACTCTCCAATACGGGGAATGTGCCAATGACGGTCAACGCGATTGCTTTCACGAGCCCTGTATTCACCTTGTCCGGAATGAATCCTGGCACAACCGTCAACGAAGGCCAGCAGTTCACGTTTCAGGTCAACTTTCACCCTGCCGCCGCCGGCAATAGCTCCGGCTCACTTAAGCTGACCAGCTCTATTGGAACCACTCTCTCCATGAGTCTGTCTGGCGCCGCCACGACTGCCTCCACCCCCTCTTCCGTCCCGCATACGGTTACTCTTACTTGGAATCCAAGCTCCGGGGGCAACATCGTCGGCTATCGCGTCTACCGCGGAACCACCTCCGGCGGCCCTTACTTTGGCTTGAACTCTTCCGTCGATTCTTCCATCTCTTATACCGATTCCTCCGTTGTCGCTGGCGGCAAATACTTCTACGTCGCCACTTCTGTGGACGCTTCCGGTAACGAGAGTGCCTTTTCCAATGAAGCGTCCGCGACCGTTCCGAATCCCTGATCTACACCTTCCACAAAAACTGTCTCAGCCAATTTTGCGGACCAACGCGACTCCTGTATAATCAAAGTTTGCCTTGCGACCTAGCGACGCGGCTGTAGTCCCCTGCTCCGGGGTTCCGCGCAGACCGGCCGCAGTCAGAATGGAGAATCATGAAGCCTGGAATTCACCCCGACTATCACTCGGTCACCGTGCACTGTGCTTGCGGCCATACGTTTCCGACCCGCTCCACCATCAAAGGTGACATGCTGCGCGTCGAAATCTGCTCCAATTGCCACCCATTTTTCACCGGCAAGCAGAAGCTCGTGGACACCGCCGGCCGCGTCGAACGCTTCACCAAGAAATATGCCGACGCAGCCGCAAAGACCACTGCCGCAAAGAAGTAAGCTCAAACGAAATTGTTTTCCCGGGGGGCGCACATCGCGCCCCTTTTTCTTTTCTAATTCACGGGTGCCCGCTGTGCCCTCTCCCGCCTCTGTGTTAAATTCTTCTCCGTGGCCACACAATCGCGAATGTTCGAGGGCGCGCCCCAACTGGAATCCGTGGACTCCACCCCTCCTCGCGTCACGCTCCGCAATTTCTTCAATCACCCGTTTGACTCCGCCATCGCCGCCGCCCGCACCTGCTACGCAGACCATCTCATAGCCCCGGAAGAAGTCACCGACAAGCAGCGCCTCAACATCGGCGCCGCCACGTTCAACAGCGGCCATCACACTGTCTTCCAGCACGCCACATTTGAATTCGGACTCGAAAACGTCAGCCGCCAGTTCGTATGGTCCTTCCTGCACGCGCACCCTTTCTACAATTCCGAGCAGCAAAGCCAGCGTTACGTCCGCATGGAACGCGCGCAAGCTTACGTTCCGCCCGTGGACCTCTACTTCAACGAGTCCGCAAAACAAATCTTCGAACAAGCCATCTCGCGTGCATGGAGCTATTACCGCGAGCTTTCCGCTCTCCTCCTCGCCGACACGCGCGCCATCCTCGCGGACATCTGGCGGGTCGGCCCCAACTCCAATCCCAAACACATCCAAAAAATTGAGCGCTCCGCCGATAAGCGTGCCATCGAAATCGCGCGCTACGTTCTCCCTGTCGCCGCTCACACCACGATGGTCCACACCATTTCCGGCATCGTACTTCACCGCCTTTGGCGCATGGCCGCTGCCTCCGATGCGCCCAGCGAAACGCGCGCCGTCGTCGGCGCCATGGTCGCCCAAGTCAGCGAACACGACCCGCAATTTTTCGAGCGCTTTGGAACGGAACCCCTCGAAGAACTTCCCGAACTGAGGGACGCTTCCCAAGTAACTTTTGCCGGCGAAATCTTCGCACGCGAATTCGACGCCAAACTCGGTGGAAAAACTTCCAAACTCGTCGACTATTCTCCCAACGCTCCGCGCGTCATGGCCGATTCCTACCGCGCCGTCCTCGGCCTTGCCGAATCCCAATGCAGCGACGCCGACGCCATCGATCGCCTTCTCAATCCCGCAAAAAACTTCTACCGCCTGGAAACGCTCAATGTCGGCGTCCACGCGCCACAAATGCGCGCGCTCCAGCACGGCAATTACACCTTCGCAAAAAAGATCTCCCACACTGCCGATTCGCAAGACCAGCGCCATCGCATGGTCCCTGGCTCGCGCCCGCTTCTAACCCTCGCAGACACTCGCGAACCCGATTTCATCACCCCGCAGCTCCTCAAAGAAAATCCTCGCGCCGGTGAAGTCTACGAACGCGCCATGCAGGACGCTTGGTCCGCAAAAAATGCTCTTCTCGATCGCGGCGTATCTCCCGAAATCGCGCTCTACCTTCTCCCCAACGCAAAATCCATTCGCCTCGTCGAAACCGGCTCGCTCCTCCACCTTCTCCACAAATGGACCATGCGCACCTGCTTCAACGCGCAGGAAGAAATTTACGCCGCCTCCATGGATGAAGTCGCCGAACTTCGCAGAGTCCATCCTGAGCTCGCCAAATACGTCGGCCCTCCCTGCTACATTCGAGCCGGCATCACCACTCCCATCTGCACGGAAGGCTCCCACTTCTGCGGCATCAAAGTCTGGCTCGACTTCCCCAACGTCACCCGTCGCATCTGATTCTCGTTGCTTTCCAGGTAGTCTTCCCGCAAACTTCCGCGACTCTATGGCCAATTCTGAAAACGCTTCTTCAAGAGGTCTCGGCCCGCTCCTGATTCCAGTCATTCTTCTTCACTTCGCCATCTTTATTAACTACATCGACCGCAGTAATCTCTCCCTCGCCGGAACAACGATTCAAAATGAACTCCATCTCTCTTCCGCGCAGCTTGGCTTTCTTCTCTCCGCGTTCTTCTATACCTATTCCGGTTGCCTTTTTTTCGTCGGCTGGTTCACCGATCGCTTCAACGTCAACTATGTTCTTGGTTTCGGCTTCCTGATCTGGTCCGCCGCCACCGCCGCAACAGGTTTGGCACGCGGCTTCGCTGTGCTTTTCTCGATGCGGCTCCTCCTCGGAGTCGGAGAGTCCGTCGCCTTCCCTTCTTTCGCTAAAGTGCTTGCCAAATACGTTCCCGAGCACGCGCGCGGCATCGCCAACGGCATCATCATCGCCGGCATGCGCACTGGTCCCGCCGTTGGAACCCTGGCCGGTGGCCTCCTCATCGCCAAGTACGGCTGGCGGCCCGTTTTCATTGGCATCGGTCTCATTAGCCTTTTGTGGCTCCCGCTCTGGCTTCTCTTCAGCCCGCGCGGTCCCGGCCTTCCTCGACCTGCTGCCCCACAGTCCGCGCCGCCCACCACGCTCGACATCTTTGCCCAGCGTTCTTTTTGGGGCGTGACTCTCGGCCATTTCTGCTCCAACTATTTCGTCTATTTCATGCTGACCTGGCTCCCCATCTATCTCATTCAAGCGCGGCACCTTACTCCTCAATCCATGCCCAAAATCGCCGCTCTCTACTATCTCGTTGACGCACTCAGCACAATGGCCTGCGGTTGGGCCAGTGACCACTTCATTCGTAGCGGTAGATCCGTGACCTTCGTTCGCAAATCCGCTATGGTCATCGGCTCTTCCATCGTCGCCCTTGCCCTCATCGCTTCGCTGTTCGCGAGTCAGAGCACTTATCTTCCCTGGCTGCTCATCCTTGGCGTTGGCTCCGGAATTGGCGGCATGGGCATCTTCGCTTTTTGTCAGACAATGGCTGGTCATCAAGCTACCGGCCGCTGGGCTGGTTTGCAAAACGCTTTCGCCAATTTCGCTGGCATCATCTGCCCGGCCGTCACCGGAATCCTCCTTGGAAAAACGGATGGGTTCGCTTGGCCGCTCGTCATCGTCGCCGCTGTCGTCATCGTCGGCATCGTTTCTTGGATATTTATAGTCGGTCCAGTTCGCGAAATTGACTGGCACCTATCCGCTCGCAACCTGCCTGAAACCGCGCTACCATCGGCTCAGTCTAGTCAGTAGGACTACCAGCAATGTTCTCTACCGCTCGGACCACGTTCGCTTTGCTCCTCACCTTGGTCCTTGTCATTCCGTCTTTCGCGTTTGAACTCCCACTCACCGACCACTCCGTCCGCGAAGCTTATTTCCTCGGCCAGCATCACGACGCTTCTACCGAATCCGCTTTGAAACCTTATCTGCACACATTTCCGCCCCCGAAACTGGGCGCCTACATCTCCGATATCCGCCTTCTAACTCCCTATGCTCAGGTCATAGATATTTCCAATTCCCATTCCAGCGGTTACAGCGCCCAACAAGCAGCCGCCGATTACCATGCTAGAGGCGAGATCGTTATCGTTCGCTTCCACATCCGCTTCACTCCAACCTACAGCTACATAAAATCCGGCAATGATCGCTTTGACGCCGATACAAAACAAGGCATTCACGTTCGTTCAGAAGATTTTTGGCAAGACTTCAAAGCGGGACTTTCGCAAGATCATGGTCAATGGCTTCAACCACTCTCTCGCCAGGGCGAGCCCGTTTATGTGGAAACATCGGAAGGTGGCGGTATCATGGACGGCGCTTACATCTGGCTCACTTTTGAGGCGCGGGAAGTTCTTTCCGAAACGGTCACTGCCGAAATCTACACGCCTGACGGCCAGTACGTCACTTCCGACTTCGATCTCGCAACGCTCCGGTGAGAGTCGCTTAGCTCACTCAGGCAATTTGGCTAGGCTAACTGCCTTTCCGGTCTCCGCCGATTTTCTTGCCGCGTCCAGAATTTGAACTACCACGATGTTTGTCTCGAGCGATGACGCATCGCCATCCGGTTTTATCTCTCCACGCAAGACTCCGGCCAAGTAATCCAGGGAATTCGATTCCGCGGTTGGAGGAGCCGGCGCAGAAACCGTTGTTTCGGTCTTTTCTCCAGCATAGCGTACGCGCAAGCGGTCCGTGCCAACCGTGATCGCATAGCCCGTCGCTCCGTAAACCTCCATGTCTTTTCGCGAAAACGCCCAGTTCCACGAGGGCATGAGGACAGCCTGCGCTTTTGGATACCGCAAGATTACGGTCGCTTCGTCGTCCACTTTCGGATAGATGTCCGGCTTCTCTGTCTGCGTCACGGCGCTCACGCTGACTGGCGCTTGTCCGTGCATTAACACAGTCGCCAGATCTGCTCCGTAGCATCCAAAATCGAACAGCGCTCCCCCGCCATTTTTGACTGGGTCGGTCAGCCATTCCAGGAATTCCGGCTCGACATTGATTTCTTTTGGTCCTTGGTGGCCGTCGTGCACTACGATCCTTCGCACATCTCCCAGCCTCCCCTTCGCAACTTCGTCGTAGACTTCGCGATTGCTCGCGTACCAGGTCGTTTCATAATTTACGAGCACTTGAATGTGATATTTCCTCGCAGCTTCACGAATCGCCAACGCATCTTCCAGCGTCGTCGCAAGCGGTTTCTCCACCATGGAGTTCACGCCATGTCTTGCCGCTGCTTCGATGATTTTTCTGTGATCTCCAACCGCCGTATAGACCAATACCGCATCCGGATGCTGCTCGTTCAGCATTTTCTCCAGATCCGTATAGAAGAGCTTCGCGTCCAGTTGAAATTTCATTTCGTATTGGTGAGCTATGTCGGTTCGCGGCTCTACGATTGCCACCAATTTCGCACTGTTGCTATGCGGAAGCGCCCGTAAGAATCCTCCCGCGTGTCCATGCACCAATCCGGCAATCGCTACCCGAATGGGCGCTCTTTCCTGCGCGGAACTCTCAGCACTAGCGCAAACAATCGCGATACAACAGATGACCAACGCTCTGAGTGACTTCGTCCACATGATTCCCCTCCGCAAAAGCGTCTAAATCTTAATCCAACTCTCACACCAAAATCCTTCTGCTCCAACCAACCCACTGTCATTTCGACCGGAACGTGCTGACAGCCTTATCTTTCCGGTTCCTTCTGAGGAATCGGTCGGCTTGTGGAGCGGAGAAATCTCTTTTCGATCTCTGAATCGGCAACAACCGACACAATCAGCTACTCTGGCTCTGTCTTCCACCCCATCTCACCCGCTCCACATGCGCTAGAATCTCTCCCATGCCCAAGACCTGGAAAACAAAACTCATCCATCCCGATGCGCACGCTCCCGAAGGTTTTTCTTCCCTCGCGCCGGCAACGCATCGCGGATCAACCGTGCTTTTTCCCAATGCTGCGGCCGTGCAAGACACTTGGGACCAGCATGCCGTCGGCTACACCTACGGGCTCTACGGTACTCCGACCACGCTCGAGCTCGCGGCGCGAATCTGCGAACTCGAAAACGGCTATCGCACCTTTATCACTCCTGGCGGCCAAGCGGCAATCTCCCTGATCAATTTTGCATTTCTAAAAACGGGCGACCATATCCTTGTCCCCGAAAGCATCTACTATCCGAACCGCAAATTTTCGGTGGAAGTTCTCGAGCGCTTCGGAATTGAAGTAAGTTTTTATCCTCCAACTATTGGTGCGGAAATAAGTTCGCTCTTCCGGAAAAATACGCACCTCGTCTGGTGCGAAAGCCCCGGCTCGATTTCCATGGAGGTGCAGGACGTTCCAGCGATCGCCGCAGCCGCACACAAAGCGGGTGTGCTCGTTGTGCTGGACAATACCTGGTCGGCGGGAGTTTATTTCGACGCGTTTGCACACGGCGTGGACGTCACCATGCAGGCGCTAACCAAATATGTCGGCGGCCACAGCGATATTCTTCTCGGCTCGATCACCGTCCGCGACGATGCTGCTTACCAGAAAATCGGCCTCGCCCATCAACTGCTTGGCTGCGCCGCTTCGCCAGACGATTGCACCCTTGCCCTGCGTGGATTGAAAACTCTTGCGGTGCGCCTCGCCGCAATTGAAAAATCGGCGCTCGTTCTCGCGCAGTGGCTTTCCGCCCGCCCCGAAATCGAGCTCGTGCTGCATCCTGCGCTGCCGTCCTGCCCCGGACACGAATTGTTCAAACGCGATTTCACAGGCTCGACCGGAGTCTTCTCCCTCGTCTTCCAAAAGAACTTCACGAAAGAACAGGTCCACGCCTTTGTGAACAACCTTGCGCTTTTCAAAATCGGTTACAGCTGGGCGGGAGTTACCAGCCTCGCCGTCGCCTACGATTTCGGCTCTCGCCCCGACCGCCCCGACTACGGAGCCCGAATCGTCCGCCTCAACATCGGCCTGGAAGAAACTTCCGATCTTCAATCCGATATCGAGCAATCGTTACGAAGAATGGCCCAATCTTGAGCGAGAGTTGCCATCGGTCTAACTCCTCTAGATCCCATACTTACGCAAAAAGCGGGAGGGGGTTGCCCCTTCATCGGAGACAAGACCTTCCGTTTACGATTTCCAATGCAGCGTAATAGGCCCGCTCATCGGGTGCGCTTTTGGCTCCCCTGTGCGGCGCTCTTCCAGCAGATTGGCCTTCAACGCGAAGTACCACTTTGCGGGGCGGTCCGCATCGTCAATGAGCATCAGGCGGGGATTATGCTTTAGCCCTTCGGACTGTTGGATCATCGTCTCTTGATCCTGCCGCAAGAACGTCTTGGCAAAGCTGCGGAACACGAAAACCGGTAGCGGAACATTCCAGGCTGCCACAAAATCGATCCGGCAGAGGTCGCGCCGGAAAGGCGTGATTGTCGTCAGACTCGAAAACCAGAGTTTTCCCGTTTGAATGATTTCCGTTCGCATGTTTGGCAAAACGAAATCGATGGTGGTCGTTACCGGGGCCCCAGTCATTTTTTTGAGAAGCTGATAGGGCGCACTGTTGCTGCTGGGCGAGTGCGGGCTCATGCGAAATCCGTGGGGGATGGGCTCAAAGGCTTTCTGCTTTTCGTGAATACTGCGCCGGCTTCGCCAGAACCACGATTGATGAACAAACGGCCCGTGTGCCGGATCCATCAACCCGATGATTCCGTGGTCTACATGGGATGGCAGATCACAGAAGAGGTGCGTCTTCTTGAATCGTGCCCCAAATTTCGCAAGTTCGGGAACAGCGGGAAGCTTTTCCGGCGGGAGTGCACCGGGAGCGGTCATATAGACCCAGACGTAACCGTCCCGTTCTTCGCAGGGATAGTGGCCGGCAAAAATACGCTCGACTTTCAGTTTGTCCTGGCTGGTGAGCGAAGGAATTTCCACACACTGGCCAGTCCACCCATCGAATCGCCAGCCGTGATAGCTGCACTCGACGGTTTTGCCGTCGAAGTGACCGCAGGAAAGTGGAATGCCGCGGTGCGGGCAGGAATCGCGCATGGCAAACGAGCGGCCATCGGTGGTTCGACCCAGCACCAGCGGCACTTCCAGAAGCATCGCGGTAACAAGCTTCTTTCCGCGCATCTCGTCGCTGCGCAATGCGGGATACCAGAAATCCCAAAGGAACCCGGCATCCGCGGTCGAATTTGATTGTTGCTGTGCCTCGGCTTCGGCAGAGCCGGCTATTTTCGCGGTTTCGCTCATCGTTGTGCATCGTAGTACACCGTGTGCCGCCCCAGCAACCGCACTTCTCGCCGCAATTGCCCGCCACGCGCTTTGGCGTTATTCTAGGGGAGTAATGTACGCTGCATTTTATTAGCGCTCCCGCCGTGGCCTGCAATCGCGGGCTCTGCACCGCTCCTCCACTCAAAATTCGTTGCACACTGCTCCGTGCCAAAGCTTGGCCGGATTTTTCAAAGAAAGGGATTCAGAAATGGCTGTTCTCTCATTAACGGAAAAACTCGATCAGCTCGACGCGCGTTATGAGGAGATGACGCAGCAACTTTCCTCCGCGGAAGTCGTGAACGATTCCGCGCGGTTGCAAAAGCTTGCCAAGCAACACTCCGAGCTCGAAGAAATCGTCAATAAACACCGCGAGTTCAAGCAAATCGAAAAAGACCTCGCCGGCGCGCATGAGATGGTCGTCGAATCCGAAGACGCCGACATGCGCCACATGGCACAGGAAGAAGAGAAACAGCTCATCGAGAAAAGGGACTGTATTGAACGCGAACTGAAGCTGCTCTTGCTTCCCAAGGATCCGAACGACGACAAGAGCGTCATCGTGGAAATTCGCGCCGGCACGGGCGGCGACGAGGCCGCGCTTTTTGCCGGCGAGCTTTTCCGCATGTATTCGCGCTATGCCGAAACGCAGGGCTGGAAAGTGGAAATTCTGGAAAGCTCGCCATCTTCCTTGGGCGGTCTGAAGGAAATCGTGGCCGCAATTCAGGGACAGAAGGTTTATTCAAAATTGAAATACGAAAGCGGCGTTCACCGCGTCCAGCGCGTTCCCGCCACGGAAACACAAGGCCGAATTCACACCAGCGCGGCCACCGTCGCCGTTCTTCCCGAGGCCGACGACATCGACATCAAGATCGAAGCCAAGGATTTGCGCATTGACACTTTTTGTTCCTCCGGTCCGGGCGGGCAGTCTGTGAACACGACCTACTCGGCGGTGCGCATCACGCACTTGCCTTCGGGTCTTGTCGTTTCGCAACAGGACGAAAAATCGCAGATTAAGAATCGCGCCAAAGCCATGCGCGTCCTTCGCACGCGCCTCTACGAACAGGAACTTGAAAAACAACAAGCAGCTCTGGGGGCGGAACGCCGCGGTCAAATCAAAACCGGCGACCGCAGCGAAAAAATTCGCACGTACAACTTTCCACAAAATCGCGTCACCGACCACCGCATCGGTCTGACTCTTCATCAATTAAACGAAGTAATGGAAGGCAAAATTGCGCCGATCGTGGATGGCCTGACTTCGCACTATGAATCCGAACGCCTGAACCAGGAATTGTCAGCGGGTTAGACAGTCTCACATAATTCATGGACTTCCGTTCCGCACTCAAACACGGTATCGCGCAACTTCGCGCCGCTGACATCGCTTCCTACACACTCGCGGCGGAATTGTTGCTTCTGCACGCCACGAAACGCGAACGGACGTATCTTTACTCGCATCCGGAAGCGGAACTCACAGCCGAAGAAGTGAGCGCCTATCAGCAACTTCTGGATCGGCGCGCCTCCGGAGTGCCTGTGCAGCATCTCACGTGCAAACAGGAATTCTGGGGCTTGGAGTTCGAAGTCACTCCGGATGTTCTGATTCCACGACCCGAGACCGAACACCTCATCGAAGTTGCGCTCGACCGGCTTGCACTGCGCGAACTTCACGCCGGGCGACCAAACAAGAACGACGGTGAAGGTTTGCTAATCGCGGATGTCGGCACGGGTTCGGGGTGCATTGCCGTCGCGCTGGCGAAGGAAATGCCTAAATCTCGATTTATGGCATTCGATGTTTCGCCGGCTGCGCTGGCCGTAGCGCGACGCAATGCAGAAAAGCATGCGGCCGCAAATCAAATCGAGTTTATCGAATCGAACTTGTTCACTAGCTCTTCTCGCTCGCCGCTTTTCGATTTAATTGTCTCCAATCCGCCATATGTCGGCCGCCGGGAAACGGCTGCGCTCGCCCGCGAAGTGCGCGATCACGAACCCGAACTCGCTCTCTACGGAGGCGAAGAAGGCTACGAATTTTACGCAGAGCTGATTGCGCAATCGGCCACGCACCTCAAACCTAGCGGGCTGCTCGTGCTCGAACTCGGCCACGATTCCCTTCCCGCCGTGCAGCCACTACTCGATGCGCCCCATTGGAGAAACGTTGCCGTGACAAACGACCTCGCGGGAATCCCGCGCGTCATCGCAGGCGAACGCGCTTCCGTTGTAGACAAACCTCGCCAGGCGTAGGCTAACCTCATGCCGGACCTTGCTCGATTTCGCGCGCTTCACGCTGAAGCGGAAGATCTTGCGAGACCTTCTGTCGCAAACATTCTTCACGTCGACATGGACGCATTTTTTGTTTCGGTGGAGCTTCTCGATCGCCCCGATTTGCATGGCAAACCCGTAGTCGTCGGCGGACAGCCGGATCAGCGCGGCGTGGTTTCTGCCGCGAGCTACGAAGCGCGCAAATTCGGGATTCATTCGGCGATGCCGCTGCGCACCGCCGGAAAACTTTGTCCGCATGCGGTTTTTCTGGACGGGCATCACGCGAAATACGGCGAGTGGAGCGATCGCGTGGCTTCAATCCTCGCGCGATTTTCTCCCATCGTGGAAATGGTTTCGATTGACGAAGCGTATCTCGACCTCGCCGGCACGGAGCGCATGCACGGCCCGCCGCTAGCCGCCACGGACAAATTGCTGCGTACGATTACGCGCGAAACCGGACTCCCCTGTTCCGGTGGCCTGGCCACCACGCGATTGACCGCAAAAGTCGCGAGCGATCAAGGTAAACCGCGCGGACTCGTGTGGGTTGCACCGGGACAAGAAGCGCAATTCCTTTCGCCGCTGCCCGTGCGAAAAATTCCCGGCATCGGCGAAGTGACGGAACGCGCGCTGCGGGCGCTGGGAATTGAAACAGTGGCGCAACTGGCGGAGATCTCTCCGGAACGGCTGGAAACTATTTTTGGACAATGGGGAACCGCGCTGTACCGGAAGGCGCGCGGCGGCGATTCCTACGAATTCGTTCTCGACGCCGAGCCAAAATCCATTTCGCACAATCATACGTTTGGAGAAGACACGAACGATTTGCCGACACTACATTCGCTGCTGAGCCATCTTTCGCAGAAAACCTGCAAACGGCTGCGAGAGGCGGGGCTTGCGGCGCGGACCCTTACGCTGACGATTCGTTATGCGGGATTCGATGCTTATACTCGTTCGCGAACGATGCCGGAGCCAGTGCACCTGGATGCGGATATTCAGGCCGCGTTTCTTGCGCTTTTCGAAGAACATCGCGACACGAAGCGCAAAATCCGGTTGCTTGGCACGGCGCTGAGCAATCTGACGCACGGCGGAGAACAGCTAAATTTGCTGGATGCGTCGCGCCGGGAGAAACTGGAGAAACTTACCCGCGCGGCGGACGATCTGCGCAACCGCTTCGGCTTCGGCAAAATCCAGTTTGGCGGGTCGCTCAAGCGGGAAGAATGATTTCGGGCTTTCGACGATTTCCTTCGTCCTTGTTCTATACTTCTCGAATGCCCCTTCCAGAACCGCCTTCAGCACCCAACCCTCCCAAGAGTCCGCAAAATGCAAATCTTTGGGGCCGCATCAGCGAGGGACGTGGCATTGAGGAACTATGGTCCCAGTTCAGCGCGGACACTCGAGCCAGTTATGGCTTTTACGGCAAAGAGCTGGACTGGGAGGAAATCAATAAATTGCCCTGGTGGCGCCGGCCTCTGCACATCGCAAAAGGGCTGTTTCTGGCGATGTTCTACAAACTTACGCCGCCGCGGCGGATTATTCTTTTGATTGCATTTTTCATGCTCGTGTCCTCAGGATTCAAGTTCGACTTCGCCGACAAAACACATCTCGAAATCAGATTCGAACTCTTTGCGGCACTGCTGTTCTTGCTTTTGCTGGCGCTGGAGCTTGCCGACAAAGTGACGATGAAGCGCGACCTGGAAATCGCAAGAGAGATTCAGCAGTGGCTTGTTCCCTCTACGCCGCCCGCCGTGTCGAATTCTGAAGTGGCTTTTTCAACGCGGCCGCAAAATTCGGTTGCTGGAGATTACTACGACGCGTTTTATCCGCAGGGAAATTCCGAGGGAAACGAAAAACTGTTTCTGGTGATCGCGGACGTGGCAGGGAAAAGCATTCCTGCGGCGCTGCTGATGGCTACGTTTCAAGCGAGTTTGCGAACGATTACAGGGGAAGGTGTTGGCCTGAATGAGCTTGTTTTGCGCCTGAACCGCTATGCTGCCGCGCACAGCCTCGATGGCAGGCGCTTCACCACTGCTCTGCTTGCCGAATACGATCCGGCGACGCGTCGCCTGGAATATATCAACGCCGGGCACAACAACCCAATTTTGAAGCGGAAAGACGGCACGATTGAAAGACTGGAAACAGGCGGAGTGCCTCTTGGAATCGCCGCCGAATCGCAATTCGCCATCGGTTCGGTGGATTTAGGCTGCGGCGATCTGCTGCTGCTCTTCACGGATGGAATGGTGGATGCGTTTGATCGCAAGGGGGAAGAGTTTGGCGATGCGCGGCTTGTTGCCCTTGTGAAATCATTGAATGGGCAAACCGCCCAGCAATCCATGCAATTCCTCATGCATCAAGTGGACGCGTTCGTGGGAGCAACGCGTCAATTCGACGATATCACCTGTCTCGTTTTGCGCTGCCGATAGCGACAAAATCAAAATTTCCGCTGGAAAGCGCGTCAAGGCATAATCAGCGTGTGAAGGCGCGCGAGCTTGCCCATTCTGTTTGTGACGAATTGATTCGCAACGGCTACCAGGCGTTGTTTGCAGGAGGGTGCGTCCGCGATCTTCTGCTTGGGCAGGACCCAGCGGACTACGACGTCGCCACAGACGCGACGCCCGATCAGGTGATGGCGCTTTTTCCCGAAAGCGTGGCGGTTGGCGCGCAGTTCGGCGTGATTCTGATTCCCCGCGATGGACATAAGGTTGAAGTTGCGACGTTTCGTTCCGATGTCAGTTACTCCGATGGACGCAGGCCGGACGCGGTGGTCTACGCAAAATCCCCGGAAGAGGATGTGCAGCGCCGCGACTTCACCATCAATGGCCTGCTCATGCGGCACCATACAGGGGAAATCCTCGATTTTGTGCGTGGTCGCATTGATTTAAGAGCGGGAATCATTCGCGCTATAGGCGACCCTGACAGGCGCTTCGAAGAAGACAAACTTCGCCTGTTGCGGGCAGTGCGTTTTGCGGCGCGATTCGGATTTGAGATCGAGCCCGATACATTTCGCGCAATCAGGAAGCATATTTCGGGGATCGAACAGGTTTCCGAGGAGCGCGTTCGCGATGAGCTGACGAAGATGCTGACAGAGGGGGCTGCAGGAAACGCGTTTCGTTTGCTGGACCAGACGTGGCTGCTGCAAAGAATTTTGCCGGAAATTGCGGCCATGAAGGGAGTTGAGCAGCCTCCGCAATACCATCCCGAGGGCGATGTTTGGGTGCATACCTGCATGATGCTGGACGGAATTCCCGCTCACACTTCGACGACCCTGGCCTGGGGCGTGCTCTTGCACGATGTGGGAAAACCGCCTACGTTTCGATCGGCCGCGGAGACTGGCGACAGGATCCGGTTCGACGGGCACGTGGAAGTCGGGATGAAAATGGGCGAGGAGATTTGCCGGCGGTTGAAAATGCCCAATGACGAGACAGAGCAGATTGTGGCGCTGATTGCCAACCACATGAAATTCAAAGATGCAGCTCAAATGAGGACCTCAACGCTCAAGCGATTCGTGCGAATGTACAAATTCGAGGAGCACATGGCCCTTCACAGGCTGGATTGCCTTTCCAGCCACAGACATCTGGACACCTACGAATATGTGCAGCAGTTCCTGGCACAGACACCCTCGGAACAAGTTCGCCCCGCGCGGCTTCTAACCGGAGATGATCTGGTGCATCTTGGTTATGAGCCTGGCCCGAAGTTTTCCGAGATTCTACGTTCCGTGGAGGACGCACAACTGGAGGGGACCGTAAAGACGCGAGAGGAAGCGCTCAAGCTGGTGGAAAAGGCGTACTCTGGGCCTGGAAACCGTTAAAGCTCAATCAGAGATTAGTCGATAGGCGCAAGAAGGGGGATTCTCTTTCTAATGTATTGATAATTAAGCACATACTAATAGAAATGGGGATTATAAGCAAAAGGTGTTAATATCTTAGCGTTGTGCACTAAGATTTATTGCAATTAAGATGCGAAGCTGTGTACCTTTCCAGACTACTTGGCATCTAACGCTTCACGGCTCATCGAAATTCTCTTTGATTTGGGCCTGACTGAGGACCTCTATGGCTGACAAACGCAATGCAGTCCCAGATACACTGCCGATCCTTCCCGTGCGGGATACCGTACTCTTCCCAGGCGCGATTCTACCGCTGACCGTGGGGCGCGAGAGCTCGCTGGCTCTTGTTAGCTCGCTTGTGGATGAAGACAAGTATTTGGGTGTGGTCGCGCAGCTCGATCCACGAATTGAAGATCCTGCCGCTGCCGACCTTCATAAAGTTGGAACATTCGCGAAGGTTCATAAGACCGTAAAGATGCCGAACGGCAACGTGGTCATCTTTCTGGAAGGAATTCAGCGCATCCAGGTGATGGAACTGATCGGGCTGCGCCCATTCCTCCAAGCGCAAGTCGAAGCTCTGCCCGATGTGGCAGGCGAACAAGACAATGAGCTTGAGGCGCTGCAACGCAATGCGCAGGATTTATTCCGCGATGTGGTGAGCCGGTCGCCGCAGCTCTCGGACGACTTGCAGACTGCTGCATCCAACATCGACGACGCGGGCCGCTTGACGGACTTTGTTTCCGGCAATTTGCCGTCGCTCTCGACGCTCGTGCGGCAGGAGTTGTTGGAAACCTCGAACGTTCGGAAGCGTCTTGAGACGCTGATTCGCGAACTCTCGAAGGAGCTGGAGGTACTCGAACTGCGCTCGAAGATTCACGAGCAGGTTCAAGAGCAGGTCAGCCAGAACCAGCGCGAATACTTGTTGCGCGAGCAGTTGAAGGCGATTCAGAAGGAACTGGGTGAAGTCGACGACTCTGCGCAAGAGATCGACGAACTGCGCAAGAAGGTCGAAGAGGCCCAGATGACCGCGGAAGCCAAAAAAGAGTGCGACCGCGAGCTGAAGCGCCTGGCAAAGATGACTCCGGCTTCTGCGGAATACATGGTCACGCGCACGTACCTCGAATGGATGACATCGCTGCCGTGGAGCAAGTCTTCGGGGGCAACGGAAATTGACATTCCGAAAGCACAGACCATCCTGAACGAGGACCACTACGACCTGGAAAAGGTGAAAGAGCGCATCCTCGATTATCTTGCGGTGAAGAAACTGCAGCCCGGCATGAAAGGCCCGATTCTGTGCTTTGTGGGGCCTCCAGGGGTCGGCAAGACTTCGCTCGGCAAATCGATCGCGCGGGCGCTTGGACGCAAATTCGTGCGCATTGCGCTCGGCGGAATGCACGATGAAGCCGAAATCCGAGGCCATCGCCGGACGTACATCGGCGCATTGCCGGGGCAGATCATTCAGGGCATCAAGCGCTCAGAGACCAACGACCCCGTCTTGATGCTGGACGAGGTGGACAAGCTCGGCCGCGACTTCCGCGGCGATCCTTCGGCGGCATTGATGGAAGTGCTCGATCCGGAACAGAACGCAACGTTCCGCGACCATTATCTGGACGTTCCGTTCGATTTGTCGAAAGTCACGTTCATCGCGACGGCAAACTGGATGGATCCGATTCCGGAACCGCTGCGCGACCGCATGGAGATCATCGAACTGCCCGGCTATACGGGAGAAGAGAAGCTCCACATCGCACACAAATACCTGATCCCGAAGCAAACCACGGAACACGGTCTGAAAATCGGCGAACAGATCGAGTTTACCGACGCGGGATTGCAGGAAATCATCCACAGCTTCACGCGCGAGGCCGGCGTTCGCAATCTGGAGCGCGAAATCGGCACCATCACACGAAAGCAGGCACGGCGCATTGCCGAAGGCAAGACGGACAAGATGATTGTCACTCCGGAAATCGTCCGCGAATTCCTGGGCGTGCCGAAGTTCCGAGCCGAGCGCGAGATTGACGAACGGACAAAGCAGCCGGGCGTTTCGGTCGGCCTTGTCTGGACTCCAGTGGGCGGCGACATCGTCTTCATCGAAGCGAGCCGCATGCGCGGAGGCAAGAGCTTTACCAAGACTGGGCATCTAGGCGAAGTCATGCAGGAATCGATGACCGCGGCGTTGACCTGGGTTCGCTCCAACGCGGAGCGCTACGGGATCGATCCAAACTTCTTCCAGAAGCACGACATTCACATTCACGTACCTTCGGGGGCGGTTCAGAAGGACGGTCCTTCCGCGGGCGCCGCGATGGTAACGGCGCTGGTGAGCTTGCTCACTGGGCGTCCGGTCAAAAATCGGCTGGCGATGACCGGAGAAATGACGCTGTCCGGAGTCGTGCTCCCGGTCGGCGGCATCAAGGAAAAAGTGCTGGGCGCAAAGCGCGCGGGAGTGAAACAGGTTCTGCTTCCGGCGGACAACGAGCCGAACGCGAAGGCGGATCTTCCGCCCGAACTGCTCGGCGATCTGAAAATCACCTACGTTCACACACTGGACGAAGTGCTGGAGCACGCTCTCGAAAAGGAGAGCGTGGCTCCGCCGATCGTTCCGCAAGCGGCTCCGAAGCAAAAACGGGCGGAAACTCCGCGGGCCATCCACTAAGTTTGGTAGCGCACAGTTTCAAAGGGAAGGCCGGACTATCCGGCCTTCCTTTTTGTTGCTATTCGGTCAAACACCAAAATCAATCTGCAAGCGCCCTTCGCGCCGGAATCAAATAGACTGTTGTCATGCAGCGCAAGGTCTTCTGGCTCGCCTTTGGCGCGCTTGGCCTGCTGGCCGATTTCACGCTCCCCTTCTGGTGGGCGCTTGTTGCGACTATCCCCGCCGGTATGGCCGCCTGGTGGATCGCATACCGCTCCGATTGGTTCTAACGTCGCCGCCCAGCACCACAATCGCTAACCCAGCCAAGAGCTTGTCGGATATACTTTCGCAACTTTCCCTGAATTTCCCAGTTGTACGGAGGAAATGATGCGTAAATTCATGGGCCTCCTGCTCCTTCTGTGTGTGCTTTCGGGTACTGCGGCTACGGCTCAGTCTGGCCAGATTCCTCCCTCCTCTTCTCAAACTTCCACCGCGGAAAAAATAACCCCGCAGCCGCCAGCAAAGAAGTTCACCGGTTATTCGCTTTCTCCCGAACTCTACAAGAAATCCAAGAGACTCGCGGCAATCCGCTTCAGCTTTCGAATATTCAGTTTCCTGTTTTCGCTTTTCGCGCTTTGGCTGATTCTCCGGCTCAAATGGTCTGCACAATTTCGCGATTGGGCGGAGCGCACCTCACGAAATCGCACGCTGCAGGCCCTGATCTTCGCGCCGCTTTTCGCAATAACTTACAGCCTGCTTGAACTGCCGCTCGATCTTTTCAACGAATCGCTATTCAAACGCTACGGTATCTCGGTCCAGCCCTGGAGCGCATGGACGGCCGATTGGCTCAAGGGACTTCTCCTGACCGTCATTTTCGGCACTTTGCTCATACGGATCTTATTTGCGGTCATTCGCAGTAGTCCGCAGCGCTGGTGGTTCTATTTCTGGATTATTTCCATACCCATCTCGCTAGCGATTTTCTTCGTACAGCCGCTTGTGATCGACCCCATGTTCAGCAAATTCGAGCCGCTTGCCACAAAAGCTCCCGCTTTGATTCCGCAGCTCGAACGCCTTACGGTGCGCGGCGGAATGCCGATTCCTCCGGAAAGAATGTTCTGGATGCTCGCCAGCGACAAGACGATTTTCACCAACGCATACGTCACCGGCTTCGGCGCAACGAAGCGCGTGGTCATCTGGGATACGACCATCGATAAGGAAACAACCGACGGTATCTTATTGATGTTTGGTCACGAAATGGGCCACTACGCGCTGAACCATGTACCCAAGGAACTGGCGTTCAGTTCACTCTTGGTCTTCTTCTTGCTTTATGTCACCTACCTCTCGATTGGCTGGCTGCTCGCGCGCGGCGGTGCAAAGTGGGCGCTTCGCGGCCTGGACGATTGGGCAGCGTTGCCCGCGCTACTCCTGGTCGTCACTTTCTTCGGGTTTTTTGCCATGGTGCTGGCCACCAATGTCAGCCGCTTTTACGAAAATCAGGCGGACGTTTACAGCCTCGAAGTAACTCATGGCTACGTTTCCGATCCCGGACAGGCTTGCGCGGCTTCGTATCAGATGTATGGGGAACAAGTCTTCGCCGAACCCGATCCGAATCCAATCAATGTTTTTATGTTCTACGATCATCCGCCGGTCGCGGAACGCGTTCAACTCTGCCTGACTTACGATCCGTGGTCTAAAGGTGAATCACCGCAATTCGTGAAATAACCTTGGCGGAAGCGGGAGGCGCGCATCTCCTGCTACCATGAATTTCAGCGATGCCAAGCGCACCTCCATTCCCGATTCCCAATGCCAACGATCTGGCGGCAAAACTGTCGCAAGCTCTGGCGCAAGAGAGAGTCGTTCAGCGGTTTGTCGATTCGTACGTCGTGGAAAACAGCCGCCACGCGCTGCAGGTCCACGCATCGCTCTATCGCGATCTGCTTGCGCTCTTGCAGCGGGAAGCGCTACTCGCCGCAACCGTGAGCCTAATCGCTCGCATCAACGAAGGCCCGGCGACTGCAAAGAAGCCGGCACCACTCACTCGCAAAGAAGCCGCTCTTTTTCGCAAGAAATTTCTGATCGCCCTAGCGCACGAAAAAAAGTGGCACGCTGGAACGGCGCTCGACTTTCAAAACGACCTGCAAATTTACGAAGACGTGCTTTCCCGTAGCGCGGGCGCAAAACGCGGTCGCAAGCCATTCGAATCCGCGCACCATCCGTTTGTGGATCGCTGCGCCTTCGTGCTCGATTCTTCATTTATGGAAAAAGCGCGGGTAGCCGCGACGCGTGCGCTCATTGAAATTGAAGACCTGGCCGGTCACATCGTGGAGCAATCGCGGCACAACGCAGCTCCACCCATCATCGTCAGAAAATCCTGAACGAACGTTCAGTTTTCCAATAATTTCCCGCTGAAAACGGGTTTTCTGAACCACACCCTTGTGGTGAGCTGCTGCGAGCCCCGCACAAATCTGCCGCGCCACTTCAATCGCCTTGTCTTGGGGAAGCCGTCCGATACGGCGAATCAGCGACGCAAGATCTTCGCCGTCCACAAACTCCATGGTAAGAAACGTGACGCCGTCCACTTCGCCGATATCGAACATGCGGCAGACGTTCGGATGCGCAACCTGGCGTGCAATCCGTACTTCCGAATGAAAACGTTGGAGCGCCCCACCATCTTGCGAAAGGCTCTGCGGCAAAAACTTGATCGCCACCGTCTGGCTCAGCTTCAAATCTTCGGCGCGGTAGACTTCGCCCATTCCTCCTCGGCCGGCAAGCGCGACGATACGATAGCGGCCTTCGAGCAGCGTACCGGGAGCAAATCGCCCCCCCCCCCCGCCAATCGCGTCCGAACTGGACGAGGAGGTGCCGGTAGGATGGGAAACCGGTTTCGAAGTGCGCGGCTGGCTCACACCGGGTGTCTTGGCAACCGGAGTCTGCGGCGCGACCGTCTCGCCGTCTAGGCCAGGCCCACCTCCCGCAAACGTCGCGCCGGAGTCATGGCTCGCACTAGAACCACACGTCGCACAGAACTTCGCCGTTTCGGGAACTGTCGAACCGCATTGGGAGCAGAACATGAGAGGGCAAATTCTACCACCGGTCGTTCATGCCGCGCCGCGGTACTACTTGGGGAGAGGCTCAAGCAGGACGGCTGTACCGTATGCCAATACCTCCGTCACGCCCTGCATGACTTCGGTCGCGTCATAGCGGAATCCAACAACTCCGTTCGCGCCATGCGCCGCGGCGTGCATCAACAAAAGTTCGTACGCTTCGCCGCGCGTCTTTTCGCAAAGCTCAGTAAGAATCGTGATGTTGCCTCCCACGATCGTTTGCAGGGCGGCGCCCAGATTACCGATCACGCTCCGCGAACGAACGATGATCCCGCGGACCACGCCGAAATTCCGAACGATGCGGTATCCGGGAAGCTCCATCGCCGTCGTCACCATCGAGGAATCCACTCGCCCAGCCATAGTCAAATTCTCCTTTGCGTTGCCGTCAAAGTGCCCTATTTGCAACGTTTACCGCTGCGATTCTACCCGTTACATGCTTCGTGCGCGAGTCCTGTCGCTTTGTTATTCTCGCCTTGCGTGGAACTACTTTTCGATATTCTGGCAACCGTCCAGATTCTGCTTGGACTCTACCTTGTTTGGCAGGGTGTGCTCTGGCTGACCTATGCCAAGCGCCGCACGCTGATGGACCCAGGCTTCTACGCGCCGCGCACCGCCGTAATCTGCCCCTGCCGCGGCCTGGAACAACACCTCGAACGCAATCTCGTGGCTCTTACGGAATTCGATCATCAAAATTACGAAGTCTTCTTCGTCCTCGCTTCAGAATCCGATCCTGCCGCTTCCACGGTTCGCCGAGTGGCTTCGCAATCCCGTGTCAAGGCCAGCGTCCTCTTTGCCGGAAAGCCGGAAGGTCGCGGCGAAAAAGTGAACAATCTGATTCACGCCGTCGGCCAGCTCCCGGCGGAAATAGAAGCCCTCGTTTTCGTCGATTCCGATGGCCGCCCGGGTAAATCCTGGCTTCGGCACATGGTCGCCCCTCTTAACGACGCTCGTTACGGCGCGGCAACTACCATGCGCTGGCTCATCCCCAACCACAACAATTTCCCCACGATGCTTTTGACCGCATGGAACGCACCCATTGTGACCATGCTTGGTGAAAAATCGGACAATTTCTGCTGGGGCGGCGGCACCTCAATCCGGAGGACAGTCTTCGAACAGAGCGGCGTTCTGGACGAGTGGCAGCATTCCGTGAGCGATGACTACTCCATGACCAATGCTCTTGAACGCTCCGGCAAGCCGATTCTGTTTCTCCCGGAATGTCTCACCGTTTCGTTTGTGGACACAAAATTTGACGGACTGCTCGAATTCACCAATCGGCAAATCCTGATTACCAAGGTCTATGCGCAGAAGATGTGGGGCATTGCCTTTGCGACCCATACCCTCTTCTGTCTCACCTTCGTCCTGGGGCTCATCCTCTCGCTTGGCGATCTCTTTTCTGGGCTACCGTCTTTACACCTGCTCGGACTAACATTTCTTCCGCTTCTTCTTGCATCCATGCGCAGCGCCCTTCGCGTCCTCGCGGTGGCCGACCTTCTCCCCGCCTATAAGTCCCAGATCAATGCCCAGTCGTGGATCTACATCACGATTGGCGTCTTTATCCCCTTCCTCTACCTCTGGAACTTCCTTAACTCGCTCATTTCGCGCCAGATTAGATGGCGCGGCATCCGATATGAACTGGTGTCGCAATCAGAAACGCGAATCCTTACCCCTCTTTAGTCGCGCCGAAATCTGAGTAATTCCGGAAATTTTTTCCCGCAGCGTGCAATTCCTACAATGGCGTTGGGGAGCTGTGGAAAAACTTTGCACACAAGTGCCACAATTTGAGCGGTTTGCGGGCGCGCTTTCTGGCTAGAAAAATGCACCGTCGGTACTAGTTCGGTGGAACGGACTCAGGCGTAACCTCCTTCTCTCGCCTATCCATTCCCGGGGAGCACGCTACGACTACGCCCAACAGTCGCAGCTTCAGTTAGAAAATCGAAAGCTATGCGAGACGCGAGCTGCACCCGCTCTGCCGCGTACCGCTTTATTTTTTCGCAGGCTTCGTCCATGCGTCGAGGCTGGATTGGGAGGATCCAAGGTGAAGGTCATCCGCAGAACGCAGTCGATTTCGTCGCTTGTTGCCGCTCAGCCGTCCAAGCTCCACCAAACGTTTCTTTTTTGCGAAAAGCAGTCGGGCGCCGCTCATTTCCAGGTAAATGCCGATTCAAGCGGCAACTTGCCGCTTGAACAAGCCGCATGCCTTCTGGCGATGCATTGTATGGTGCGCGGACAGTCCCCAGAAGACTATGTCGTCATGGCCGAAGTCGAGAGCAGCTTCACAATGGGCCTTCAGGAAAAAGCCCAGCAACTGCTCCAAGCGGGCCAAGCCGTAAAGAGTGAAATCAAGGTCACTCGCCGCGAAGAAGAAGTTCTCCGTGGCATTCTCCGCGGCCATGCCAACAAGGAAATCGCGGGGAATCTCAACCTTTCCGAACGCACCGTTAAATTCCACGTGTCCTCTTTGCTTTCGAAGTTCCGCGTTCGTGGCCGGATGGAACTTGTTCGCGAAGCTTCCCGCTTCTCCAATTGGGCGCCTCCTCAGAAACCCGTAATCTCCGTCCCAGCGCCGCGCGAGATTCATCCTCTACCTGCCCGCGCACAGCGGGTTGCACACTCTCATCCGGTTTTTGCGGTTACGAATGCAAAACCGGCCGTAGGCGGAAAACTGCAACTCTCGGTTTAGATTTAGCTTCTCTCCAAAAGCAAAAGCCCGGAAGTTTTCTTCCGGGCTTTTGCTTTTTATGTTCGTGTATCGCTCCGGGCTTATTTCGCCGCAGCGTACAATTCCGCAGCCTTGTCCCAGTTCACCACGTTCCACCAGGCCTTGATGTAATCCCCACGCACGTTCTGATACTTCAAGTAATACGCATGCTCCCAGACATCGATTCCAAGCACGGCCTTTCCGCCCAGCAAGTACGGCGTATCCTGATTCGGAGTTGAATCAACCACCAGCTTTCCGTCTTTAACAAGCAGCCAAGCCCATCCGGATCCAAAGCGACCCAGACCCGCGGCAGCAAATTTTTCCTGGAATCCCGCGAATGAACCAAAAGCCGCCGTGATCGCAGAGGCGAGGTCGCCCTTTGGTTCCCCGCCGCCACCTTTTTTCATCAAGGTCCAAAACAGAGAGTGATTCCAGTGTCCGCCGCCATTATTGCGCACAGCTCCGCGGATGTTTTCAGGAATCGAGTCGAGTCCCTTCAGCAAATCGTCCAAAGATTTCGCCTGCAGGTCAGCGTGGCCATCCAGCGCCTTGTTCAAGTTAGTCACGTAGGCGCCGTGATGTTTGTCATGATGGATTTCCATCGTCCGCGCATCTATGAAAGGTTCAAGAGCATCGTTCGAATACGGCAAGGGGGGCACTGTGAAAGCCACTTGTTTTTCCTCCGTTTTTCTTGAATTGTCCGAATCTGAGATCACCACAGCGCCGGTTCGCAAAACGCCGGGAGCAAACTTCGCCGCTCCCAAAATGCCGGCGCCAACCACGCTCCCGTTCACAAGAAACTGCTTTCGCTTCATGGGAAGCTCCCGAGGAGTGCGGCCTCTTAGCAGAGCCGCTGAAAGTATACCGCCGTCGGTAGAATGAGCTCAACCGTTGCGGGAGGCAAAGTCGCTCCACGCATCCCGATGAGTCTCTTTAAGTTTGATGCGCGGAAGGCTCGATCGGTCATCCTGCATTTGGTTGTGCGATCTGGTTCACCGTACAATTGCGTCCGCCTGAAAGTTGGCTCAGTGTAGATACATGCCTCGCCGAAAGAGCTTCGAGGCCGCTCGGAGGAGCTGTGGACGATCAGCAGACGCCGGACTCAAGGGAGTACTCATCGCCTCAACCCAACGGTGCAAGTCAACAGAGGGTTTCGACCTCGTCGAACGTGACTCTCGCCCTCATTGTCCTGAACACACTCGTCTTCCTTGTCATGACGCTGAAAGGCGTCTCTTTCTTGTTCCCGAGCGCCGAAAGCGTTCTTCCCTGGGGGGCAGACTATGGCCCCCTCACGTTGTCCGGTCAGTGGTGGCGGATGTTCACCTCTCTGTTCGTGCACTTTGGCTTTATTCATATCCTTTTCAACATGATTGTTCTGTTTAACATTGGACCCTTCATCGAGTCGTTGGCCGGCCGCGTCTCCTATCTTATTCTTTACTTCGTTTCCGGAATTGGAGGCGGAGTTGCTAGCCTCATCATCCATCCCACCGCAGTCAGCGCTGGCGCGAGCGGGGCAATCTTCGGTCTCTACGGAGCATTGCTGGGCTTTCTTCTGCGTCATCGAAAAACCATCGCTCCGAAAGCCCTGAAATCCCTAAGTAAAGGCGCTCTACTCTTTGTCGGCGTTAACTTCATCTTTGGCATGTCCGTGCCGGCGATAGGCGTGGCAGCCCACATGGGCGGGCTTGCCGCCGGTTTCCTCGTCGCTCTTTTCCTGGTGCAACGCACTCCCGAGGAGAATTCCAGATTCACCTGGCGCGGCGCTGTCGCCATCGCTATCGGTATCGCAATGACGGTGGGTGCGCTTCGCGTGATTCCCGCTCCCAGCGACACCCTTAGGGAATTCAGCCGGTTGGATGAAGTGGAAAAGAAAGCAATCGATCTCTATAACGACTCAGAAAAGAAATGGAAGGCTCATCAAATTTCCGATTCGCAATTTGCAGATATCGTCGAACAACAGATCCTTCCGAAATGGAGTGCGGAACGCGAAGCGATTGCCAATCTTCGTCACTTGCCAAGAGCGCAGGCCAAGCTGACGGTGTCACTCCTCAAATACATGGATATTCGCCGGGACGCGTGGAATCTGCTGGTTGAAGGATTGCGCACCAACAACGCGGACAAAATCAAACAATCGTTCGACAGGAACAGTGAAGCGGATAGGCTGGCGAAAACGATCGGCAACGCATAAAGAGCCAATTTTTTTGTGGAGTATTCTGCCTAGGCGCTGTTCCGTATCCTGGAAAGCGCCCATTGCGCCGATTCCGCAACGGATGGTTCTTCGTTCTCCGCCAGATGTTGCAGAAGAGTTTCGATTCGCTCCACCCGCGCTGTGCCAGATCGCAGCTTTGAATTTCCAAGCGCGTTGCAGGCGTTCCGCAAAATACCGCGCCATTTAGCGCGCTTCATCGCGCTGCCTCGAAATAGTTCGCGATATTCCTCTTCCTTCAGGCTCGCCAGCCATTCCAGGCTTGGATGAAACAAAGAGCGAGTTTTGTCCGCAGATTCTCTCGGTTGGAATTCCAGTTGCTCCG
>JAFDVY010000110.1 GCA_018268785.1 Acidobacteriota bacterium
CGAACGCTTCATACACGCCCGGATACCGAAAGAACGTCGTCTCTTGCGTCAGAAGCCGCTCGAGCAGCATTTGATATTCGGAGTTCGCTTTGCGCACCGAGCGCAGCAGCTCCGTGCCGCGTTTGTGACCCTTCTCCTGCATGTGCTCTCGCACACGCGTCGAGAAGAATCGCTCGCGCGACTCGTCGAAAGAGATGCCCGTGCGCTCATGGATCAGCATTCGGATCTCGCCCAACTCGTGCTCGGTCAAACTGATTTCGTGTCCCAACCGTTCGCTCATCGTTATTCGGCTCGCGTCGCCGGTCTCCGCCGGAGTAGGAAATTACCGCTTACCGCAGAGCGCCTGCTGGGACGGGACGCTCGGATTCTGCCGCTGCATTTGCCGCTGCCTGCTTCGAAGCCGCACGGAATTGCGAGAGCGCTTCGTTCAGTTGGTCCGACAACTTCACAAGTTGGCTGACCGTCGCCACCGTTCCGCGCGTACCTTGCGACGTCTGTCGCGTAATGCCGGAGATGATCTGCATGGCATGCGCGACGCCTTCCGTACCGCGCACCTGCTGTTTGGAAGCGAGCGAAATTTCCTGGACGAGTTCCGCGGACTGGCGAACTACGCTCGAAATTGCATCGAGTGCGCGTCCCGCCTGATCGGCAAGTGAGGCGCCGCCTTCCACTTCTTTCGTGCCTTCTTCCATGACAACCACCGCTTCGTTTGTCTCGGCCTGGATCGCTTTGATGAGTGCCGCGATGTCTTTCGTTGCGCTGCGGGAGTGTTCTGCCAATTTACGAACTTCATCCGCGACGACCGCGAAACCGCGGCCTGCATCGCCCGCCCGCGCCGCCTCAATGGCCGCGTTCAACGCCAGCAAGTTGGTCTGTTCCGTGATGTCGTTAATCACGTTGATGATTTCCGAAATTTCCAGCGAACGATCGCCGAGCGACTTGATCTTCTTTGCTGTCGCCTGCACGGAAGCGCGGATGCGCTGCATGCCTTCGAGCGTGTCGCGCACGGCGCGGTTGCCCTGTTCGGCGGCGTCCAGCGCGCGGCGTGCGGCTTCCGCGCTCGCTTCTGCGTTGTTCGACACCTGTTTCATCGAAACCGTAAGCTCTTCCACGGCGCTCGACGTATTCGTGATTTCCTGATCCTGCTGCGTCGCGCCGGCCTGCATTTCATCGGCGGCCACGAGAATGTTGTTCGAGCACGCGGTAACTTCCATTGCCGCCTTGCGAACGCGCTCCAAAACCTTGGTAAAGTTGTCGAGCATGTAGTTGATGGAGTCCGTGACGTTGCCGAGGGCGTCATTCGTCACTTTGCCGCGTTGCGCCAGGTCCCCGCGCGCCACCTGGTTGATGACCGCAAGCAAGTCCGTGATGCTGCGCTGCAAAGCCTCGTTCGCTTCTTGATTGCTCGTTGCTTTCGACACCTTGGATACGGCGCGGTTCAGATTGTCCGCGATGAGCCCGAGCTCATTGTCTGCATGGACTTCCGCCCGTGCGCGAGGATCTCCTGCAGCCAGCCGTTCAGAGAACTCTGTGAGTTCCTGCACCGGCGTGCTGATGGCGCTGCCCAGGCGCCACATAATCACCGCCGCCACGACGAAGCTGAGCAAGACGGCGAAAATCAACGCCCCGCTCGCTCCGCTCGGCAAGTTCCCAAAGTCGAGCATCGATACGCTGCCAGCCTCGCGCCCGGCGTGGAACGCAATGCCCACGATAGTCAGCATTGCGATCCCAGCCCCAAAAGCTAGCATCGTGATTGTCGAACTCAGTCGCGATTTCATGCCTTCCTCCAACCCAATTCTGCTGAACCGTTCCAGCTGTCCTTCTCGTTCAATCCCAAACTCAAATTACCGGCCCCGGATAAACTTCCAGCACCCGGGGCAAATCCAAGATCAGCGCCAGTCTGTCGTCGTGCCGCAACATCCCGATGCAATGCGGCACGCTCTCCGGCGGGCGGTCCAGGATGTTTTCCGACCCGACGGAATACGTTCCGATCACTTCGTCCGCTGCAATTCCCAGCCGCAGAACATCGTGCTGCCCAGCCGCAGTCAGCGAAGCCACCACAACGTGTTTCGGCAAGAGTCCCGGCCTGCGTCCTTCCGTCATTGCGATATCTATTAGCGGGACAATCGACCCGCGCAAATTGAAAACCCCCACCATGTAAGCCGGCGCCAGCGGAAGCTTGGTCAGGTTCGGCCATTCCAGAACTTCCTCCACGTCCAACACCGGCAAACAAAACCGTTCGCGCCCGCTGCGAAATACGCAGTACTGCGAATTCGGCGTCGAGTCTTCCAGCGGACCAAGCGCTTCCAGTAACTCCGCCGTATCTGCATCGGGCGAGAGCGGCGTCAGTTGGAATTCTTCGTTGTTGGTCAAATCGCTCACGCGAATCGCCTCACCGCGCGCAGCAAATCGTCGCGCGTAAATGGTTTCGTCACGTATCCGTCGGCGCCCTGCTGCTGGCCCCAATATTTGTCACTCGCGGAATCCTTGCTCGTGACCAAAATCACCGGAATCGAATTGAACTCACTGCTGCTCTTCAGTTCCCGGCAAACCTGGAAGCCGTTGCGTTCCGGCATCACCACATCCAGCAAAATCAAACTCGGCCTCTCGTTCACGATCGCTTCTTCCACGCGTCGCGGATCGTTTACACCGACGGGCTGATAGCCTTCCGGCTCCAACAGCCCTTGCATCAGCTTCACCTGGGCCGGTGAGTCGTCAACGATCAGGACTTTTTTCAGCACGACGCGTTCTCCCAACTGCCTTTCAGGACAGTAATCCGAAGCTCAGAGATGCACGTCATACGCCAGCCTGGCACTCGATTCTCGTTAACTTGCCGTTTTATTTAACTTGTTCACAACACAGGGGATAGAGGTGAAATTCGCCAGCCTAGGAACGCCGGGAACTGGGCGCTACTGTCTCTTCCGTCTCAGCTTGAGAAGCATTCTCAGCCTCCCTCATCTCCGTCGCCAGCGATGAGAAACGCTGCATCACTTCATTTATGCGCAAAGTCATGCTGTGCATGGTCTTAATCTGCGCCAATGATTGCGCCGAAAGCTGTCCGGGCTCCAAGAGCAGAAGCTCAGCGTTACCCAAAATCGAAGTCAGCGCATTGTTCATCGTGTGCTTCATTTCCAGCATGTACCGTCCGAGCACTGCGTACTGTTCGCTTCGCGCCGCGCGTAATTCCGCCTGCCGCGCCAGTTTTGCCGCTTCTGCCCTCCGCAACGATTCCCCTGCCACTAGTACAAGGGTCTGCGCCCAATCTTCGCGAAAGGGAACATGCACCAATCTAGGATAGCGCGTGCGCAACTGCCCAAGTTCTTTTGCGTCCGTGGGAACGCACAAAATCACTGCACAGGCAGGCTCAATCGAGCGGAAAATCCCGGACGCTCTCCCTTGCTCGATCGGTCCCACCACGACCAGGTCGTACGCACCATGGCCTTTTGCTTCCCACAAGTCGCTGCTCAATACTGTAATGCGCGGCGATTGTCGCTCCGCCTGCCAGCATGCGGATAGCAAGCGCGCGAATTCAGCGTCATCGGTGAGAATCAACAGGCTCGCGTGTCGCAAGGGTGCAAAGCTCCCGGGGTTCCGTGTTCAACGGAGAAAGTTTTACAGCTTCTCTGCTTCATCCAGCGCGGACAGCAAGCGCTTCGTGCTGATCCCAAGATTCACAGCTGCTTCCGTATCTTTCGCCTGCTTTGCCGCGTCCACTCGTTCCTGCAAACGGGATACCTCTACGCGCGCGATCATCAAGGATCTTTCCAGGCTCGTTGCATTGCCGGTCTCTTTTGCTTGTTCGACTGCCGTGGTGACCAGTGCGCGTGCCACTACGGCGCGCCGCAGGTCTTCCGCCGCAAAACCGTCCTCGCTGACAAACGCGGAGACTTCCCACGACGACATCAAAATACGCGCCGCACCCAGGCGAATCGTTGTCATCGAACGTCCGCGCGTCGGCGGCGCCGCGATCAGTTGCTCCCAAATCGATTCCATGCAGCTTTCGAAATCAAGAACTGCGGGGACTTCTGTCGATGCCGCTTTTGCTCCATGTTTTTGCTCGTTGGAAGCGGAAGCAGAAGAAGTGATGCGGCTTGCCGGTGGGTCCGCTGGTTTTGCGCTCGCCGCATTTCTTGAGGCCGCTCCGCTGCGGTTCAATCCGGCGCTGTCCCCATTCTTGCTGGATGCGCGCTCCAGCGCCCGTTCCACGTCCGTACGCAAGCCAAGCAGCTTATCGAACGCCTGACTCACCGTTTTTTCGGTATAGCTCTGCTGGAAAGGCTGCTTCCACTCATCCGCCAGCGTCCGTATCTTGTCTAGCGGCTCGCTGGCCGAAAGCCCCAAATGATGGCAATCGATGATCCTCACCCCCGCGGTTTCCAGTTGCCCAAGACCTGCGCGGATCGCAATCAAATCCGCATGCATCAGCTCGATGAGTGTGCGCCGCAACAGAAAATTGAACCGTATGAAAGCCAGCAGCGCGGAAGGATCATAAAACATTCCGCCCGCGGATTCCTTTACCTTGCGGCCCTGCTCAATGAAATTAGTCTTGAGCAAATCGCGCAGGCTGCGGAACGCTTTAAGCGATTCGATCATCTTTTCCAGCGGCTCGCACCATTCAAGAGGCGTTGTGTCTACCTCGCCCAGCACGCCTTTCATCACCTGCGCCGCATCCTGCAGTTCAATTTGTTTGTGATAAATTTTCGGCGGCGCGCAAAGTGCGAAGTATTGCACCAGCAGAAAGTCGATCTTGTCGCGATCGATTGTGCTTTTTGCCTTCTTGCGCAAATGCCGCAAGATCAGCGCGCGCAGGCCGCTTTCGCTTGCGTTCAGGGTGGTCATCTGCAGCAGATGCCGCAGTTGGTACACCTGCACCTGCTGATCCAGCGAATCCAGCCAGGCGATCACTTTATTGGCGAGCGCAGGCTCCGCCTTCTCCGGCAAGCTGCGCTTGTCCTGGCCGAACGGAATCTCTATTTCGAGCTGTTTCGCAATCGCCAGATAGATCGGAAACACCGCGCGAAGTTCGTCCCAGTGCGACGGTTTCCCCGTCTCCGTTTTGGGAGACGCGGGAATTTTCAGGGTAGTCATTGTTTTGCTCACGTCGTTGTCACCCAGTGGCATGGCCCGCTCTTAAACCGCACGGCCACAGCCTTGAGACCTTCGTGGTATTGCACCGCCACAACCCGAGCATTCAACTGTCCCGCCATCGCTGGCGCTGCCAGCCGGACGTCGTCGTTGTAATCGAGCGGCAGCGACGAGCGAAAGATCGCGTGCTCTGTCCCGCAAAACTCCACCACCACGCTTTCCTGGAGCTGCGAGCTTCCACCACGCCTTGCGGTCACCTTCGCCGGAATTCTTACCGGGGCAATGCCCCGAAAGAAACGCGCGAGCTGCTCAGCGCAGCCCTCGCTTGTCGGGTCAACCGCTCGTTCGTTGCTCGTTCTCACGCCGCTGTTCGACTCGTATCCGCCATCCTCGTCTCGCCGGGCTTTCAGGCGCACGAGGGCATACCGCGGACACAAAGTCCCAAGGCAGTGGATGCACGCCAGACGCCAAAATCCGAGGCTCGTTTTGTTTGGTGAAGATGTTGAAAAAAGGAGGCTTAGTGTTTTCCGCTCAGCTGCAATCCCCGCCGAGTCTCACCGTGAAACGGGACAGTCTCACGAATTCTCTTTGGTACAACTGTGACTTGTCTCAGACGAGATTTAGCTATTCGTTTCTCAGGAATGAGTCGCCATGGTGTTTGGCGCGGATTCCGCCTCGCCCTTAACCGCTATGTTGTACCTCTTCAACTTGCGATAAAGCGTTGCCCGGCTAATTCCCAACATCTTGCCGGCAAGCGCTTTATCTCCATTCGCCTGTTCGAATACCCTCAAGATCGTCATCCGCTCCATCTCAGCGAGAGCCGTCGTGGAGAGGGAAGCCGCCTCTTGTGGTGCCAACGTGCTGCTTCCTGCTTGCTCCGCGCGAATCGCCGGCGGGAGATCTTCTACATCAATTGTCTTGTGATCGCCCAGTGTCACCGCGCGCGCCACGCAATTCTCCAGTTCGCGCACATTTCCGGGCCAGTCGTAGTGCAGCAGGCTCTTCATCGCCGCGGGCGTCACCTGAATGTTCTTGCCGGGTGCGTAGCGGTCCAGGAAGTGATGAACCAGCATTGGAATGTCCGAGCGCCGCTCGCGAAGAGAAGGCAAATGCACTGTAACCACATTCAACCGGAAGTACAGGTCCTTGCGAAACGTACCCTCGCGATAGGCCGCTTCCAAATCCCGGTTCGTCGCGGCAATCACGCGAACATCCACGTTTACGCGTTCGTTGCTGCCCACGGGACGCACTTCCTTTTCCTGCAGCACGCGCAGCAGCTTCGCCTGCATCTCCAGAGGCAATTCCCCGATTTCATCCAAAAAGATCGTTCCTCCGTTTGCCGCTTGAAAGAGTCCGGCTTTCGATTTCATCGCGCCGGTAAACGCGCCTTTTTCGTAGCCGAAAAGCTCGCTCTCCATCAGCGTGGGCACCAGCGAACCGCAATCCACCGCCACAAACGGCGTCTGCGCCAGCGCGCCGCGAAAATGAATCGCCCTCGCTACCAGCTCCTTGCCTGTACCGCTTTCCCCGCTGATCAGCACTGGCGTTCGCGTATCCTTTAGCCGGGAAACCATCCGCAGCACGTCCTGAATGTTTGCCGACGCCCCGATAATCCCGTCCAGGTTGTTTTCCGTGCTCACCCGTTCGCGCAAAAATTCATTTTCCGTAACGAGCCGCACCTTTTCCGCCATCCGTTGCAGCAAAAGCCGCATCTTCTCCACGCGGAATGGTTTCTCAATGTAGTCGTACGCTCCCAGCTTCATCGCATCCACGGCTGACTCGATCGAGCCGTGCCCGGTCATGATCGCAATTTCCGTCCGCGGCAATATCGTCTTGGTGCGCTTCAGTAAATCCACGCCGCTCTGGTTCGGCAACTTCAAATCCGTAAGAATCAGATCCGGCGCCTCGGCCTCAATTTTTGCTGACGCATTCTCGGCGCTTTCCGCCTCCGCGCAAACAAAACCCAGCGAACTCCCGATGGTCATGCACAGCCGCCGGATACTTTGCTCGTCATCTACAACCAGCAATCGTGTTTTTAGGTCGTCGCTCATGGTTTTCCGAATGTTTTCTCCGCTACTGAAATCAGTTGCTGAACTCGAAACGGTTTCTCAATACATGGCGCGCCGCTGTTCGCCATCAACGCTTGTGTTTCGCTGTTCGCTGTGTCTCCGCTGATCAAAATCAACCGCGATTTCAGCGCCGGCCGGTTCGCCTGTATCCAGGCATAAATCTCTGCCCCGTTGACCGCTCCCGGCATCCGCACATCGGAGATCACTCCCCCGAACGTCCCGCTTTGCAGCCGTTCCATCCCTTCGGCTCCAGAATTCGCCTGCGCAACTGCATACCCTTGCCGCTCCAGCGCCGCACGCAAAAACGCCGTTACCGAGGGCTCGTCCTCGATCAAGAGGATCGGCAATGGCCGCCTTATCGCCGCGCTGCTCATCCCGCAGCCTCCATCGCCGCCGAAGCTGCTTCCGTTGCCGCCGGCAATTTCACGAGAAACGTGCTGCCGTCCCCTTCTTCATTGTTCCAGCACTGAATTTCGCCGCCGTGCGCGCGTACGATTCCATAGCAAATGCTCAATCCTAATCCAGTACCCTTGCCAGTCGGCTTGGTCGTAAAGAATGGATCAAAAATCCGCGCTGCATCCGAAATTCCCGTTCCATTGTCTGTAATGGACACTTCAATGGAATCCCCTGCTCGCTTCGTGCGCAGCATGATCATTCCGCGTCGTCCCGATTCCTGAATCGCGTCGTACGCGTTATTGATGATGTTCAGGAACACCTGCTGGAGCTGTTGCGAATCGCCGATCGTTGCTGGCAAATCTTCCTCAAACTCTTCAATCACTTCCACTCCGTGGCTCGTAAAGTCGTAGCTTCTCAGTTTAATCGTCTGTCGCAAAATCGCGCCGACTTTCACCGCTTCCTTCTGCACGGGCCGTTGACGCGCAAAGCTTAGCAAGTCCTGCACAATGTATTTTGTCCGCTGCGTTTCCTGCAGAATAATTCCCAGCGGTTCTTGCGCAGAAGCCGGCATTTCAGGGTTCTCGATCAGCAAATCTGTGAACCCGAGGATTGCCGCCAGCGGATTGTTCACTTCATGTGCCACGCCCGAAACCAGTCGCCCGATGGTCGCCATGCGCTCCGCATGCGCCAATTTCGCTTGCAGTAGCGCCGCGTCCGTAATGTCGGTCATTACCACCACGACGCTGTTCACGGTGTTCTGCTCATCCCGCATCGGGCTCAAACTGATCGAAAAATATCCTAGCGTGCCGTCGCCGCGCTTCGCTCGTGCTTCCAAATTCTCCACCTGCTGCCCATGCGCGGTCGTTTCCAGCGCCGCTTCAAACTCTTTTCGCTGCGCACCATCCACCAGTTCCACCAGGTGCCGCCCAATCATCTCTTCTTCCCGGTAACCCGCTTCATAGCAGCGCCGGTTCGCATAGCTGATCAGCCCTGCCGTATCCAGCACCAGGATCATGCTTTGCGTCGTATTCAGAATCTTCTGATTGAAGTCTCTTTCTCTCTGCAATTGCGCCTGGAACATCTTTTGCTCGGTCACGTCGAGCATCAGCCCGCGCATCTGGGCGATTCGGCCGCTTGCATCGCGTACACCCGTTATGTTTTGCAGCGTGTAGAGCAGCGTTCCATCTTTCCGTCGCAGCGTCTCTTCGTAATTCCTCAGCACGCCTTTCGCGTGCAGCCCATGCAAAATCCGCTCGCGTGCTTCCGGAACGGGATACAAATACGCTCCAACGTCGTTTCGCAACAATTCATCGCGCGATTCGTACCCCAGCATCCGCACCATGGCGTCGTTTACATCCAGGAATCGCCCGTCAGGCGTTGCAAAAAACAACCCCTCCTGAATGTTGTCGAACAATTCCCGGTATCGCCGCTCAGCTTCCCGCCGGTCCGTGATGTCCTTTAATACATGAATCGTACGCGCGTCCTCATCCGCTGCGCCCAGCGTCCGCGAAGTCGAAACTAGAAACGCACGTTCGCGCGCCGTTACAAGATGTTCCTCTCGTGCCTGCTCCATATCCACGCAAAACGGGCAGGGAAGCGTGCCTTGCGTTTCCGCCAGTTGCCGCAGCGTTCCAACTGCTTCTCCCACCAGCGCTACCGGCGGCACGCCAAGATGAGTCGCAAGCGACCGGTTCGTCCGCAAAATCCGCCAGCGTTTGTCGTGGACCACGATGTAATCTGTGATCGCATCGATATCTTCGACCCAATTCTTCTTCGACCGTTCCAGTTGCGAAAATCGCCGGAAGTTTTCTAGCGCCAGCGCCGCGTGACTCGCCAGCGCCTCCATCAATCTTCTCTCATGCGCCTGTAGCGCCCGCGGCGGCCGCAGCAAACAAACCGCTCCCAATCTCTCGTTTCCGCTCGACAAAATAGGAATGAAGACGCCCGTCGAACTTCTTTCTTGTGGCAGGATGCAAACCTGCGCGTCTCGACTGATCTCCATGGCTTTGCTCGTCAGCCATTCGCGCTTCGGCCCGTTTTTCACTTTTTCCAGTTCAATCGCGCTGTAAAGTTTCGCGCCATTCTCCGCAAAGACAACCACGCCGCCCCAATTCGCTTCCGCCATTGCCGCTGCGCGCATGGAAAATCGTTTCAAAAAGTCCGGCAAATGTTGCGACCGCGCGGCATCCACCGCCAAATCCATCAACTCTTCTGCTTGTTTTGAATTTTCACGAACGGGCGCACTCTTCGCCTTTCGCAGAGCGACAGAAGTTCTTCGGTCCGGTTTGGATCCGCGCATTGGCATGAGAGGTCAAAGTGCGTCTCAAGTTGGGACGCACTCCACGCTTCTCTCAGCTTCAGCACAATCTCATTCTGAGTCAATCCTACGTCAGTCCCATGTTGCGTATCAGTCCCTCCTCTCACTGCCTCACGTCTCAGCGTGAGACCCCCGAGCCCTTTGCCAGCCTCCATGAGACAAATCTACAACTACTCTCCAGGCCTTCGTGCAAATCTCCCTCAGCTTCAAGTCCCGCAAATGCAATTACTTCCAGGCATTTCTTCTCCAGGTTTGCCTTCAGTTTTGTTCGCCAGTGCCCTGGCATCCGACGTGCCTTTATTCCTGCGGGGTCGCTCCCACTCTGAGGAGGAGTTGTGTCTATGTCATCGCGTTGGATTCGTATCGGCGTTGCTGCCGCGGCAGCCGCTCTCTTTACCACTGGTTTTGTTCTTGCCCAGCAATCCGCCACGGATGAAGGCAAGCGCAAGATCAAAACCCGCATTCAGCCGTCCTATCCGGAACTTGCCAAGCGCATGAACGTTTCCGGCAAGGTCAAAATCGAAGTCATCATCACGCCGGACGGAAAAGTCCGCAGCACCCGTGTCATCGGCGGCCATCCTCTGCTTGTTCAGGCCTGCCAGGACGCCGTCAAGGAATGGAAGTTTTTCCCGGCCCCGGAAGAGACCACACAAGTCATCGAATTTGATTTTCATGGCGCCAGCTAGTTCTTGGTTCGCTGGCCGCCCGTTTGTCGGAATTTGCCGTGTTTGAGGGAAGCGGAGGGGTTTTGCAATGACGATCGCTAAAAGGCTTTACGTCGGTTTCGGCGCGATTCTTGGCACGCTGCTTGTTCTGCTGATTGTGTATCTCTTTGCCGCGAACAATCAGGGTTCGGCGCTGGAGAGTGTTCGGACCATCGAAGACGTTCGCTACAAAATCATGCAGAATCGCCTCAACCTGAACAACTTTCTATTGAGCGGCGATCCGCGCGACGAAGAGAAAGTTAACAAGGGTATGTTGGAAACTGCGGATACGCTCAAGAAGAGCCAGACGCTGGCCCGCAGCGACTCTTTGAGAGCGGCGCTAAGCGAGGTCGAAATAACGGAGAATGGCTGGGGCGAGAATTTTGCCAAGCCGCTTCTCGCCAAACGCCATCAAGTGGACTCCGGCGATGCCACTGTTTCCGACCTTCAGATCTTTTACCTGCAGAAAGACCCTGCATCTTGGCTGGCAAAGTCCGCTGCGGTTCTCGACCAAAGTAGCGCGGAGACGACAAAGTCTGCGGACACCGCGCGCACCATGAGCACCCTGCTTACACTGGTCGGTACTCTCGGTGCAATTCTGTTTGGCGGCCTCGTTGCCTTCAAGACGGCAAAATCCATTTCCGAACCATTGAATCATTTGATCACCGTTGCTCGCGAAATTGGCGACTCCGGCGACCTCGACCAGAACATTGATATTCACCGCCAGGATGAAATCGGCGC
>JAFDVY010000111.1 GCA_018268785.1 Acidobacteriota bacterium
TGGATTATGATTTGGGATACTTCGATCTGGAGACGCGGGTGCTCGAACCACTCGCCAATCCGTTCGGCCCTAAAGTGTTACCTATGTAGCCGGTACATTGTGTTACCCATGTCTCCAGGCTGGACCCTTGGTGAATTGGTAGGGGCGGTGGGGATCGAACCCACGACCTTCGGCTTAAAAGGCCGCTGCTCTACCACTGAGCTACGCCCCTATGGTGACAAACCTTGATTGTAACACGGCGACGCTCTGTTCAAAGTGGAGCGGGGGAGCAATGGAGTTTTTCCGGAGTGACAGCAGGCATGCCGCCCAAAGAGGCGAAGAGGGAAGGGATCACCACGGGGGTTTTCCAAGAAACGCGATTTCTACTTTATGTAGCGATGCAGAATCTCCACCAGGTTTTCCGCCGCGCGAGCTTCGCGCGAATCCATCTTCGAGTTTTTGCTGAGGACGTGGAAGCGAATCTCGCCGTCAATAATTTCCACGAGCAGGCTATTGATGGCGCCGCGGCAGGCTGCGATTTGCTGCAGAACGGTGGCGCACTCCTTCTCCTCTTCAATCGCCACACGAATGCTTTCCAGTTGCCCTTGCAACCGGTTCACTCTGGCCAGAAGCTTTCTTCTTTCCTGGACGGTGTGCGCCATACGCGATTCTCCTTGACATACTATACCCAGTATAGTATCAAGACGTGGCGGATACAAGCCATTCATCAAACCGGCGTTTACTAGACGGACTGTTGCGCCCCTCCAGGTCGGAGAAGGTTCAAGAGAGTCACCATGCTACGTTCCGTCTGCTCTGCCGTCTGTATCTGTCTGCTAACTCTGCCTCTTTCCGGATGCGGAAACCCCCGAGAAAAAGCGCCTGCAGCGGATTCTCCAGTAATCCAGCACGAAGGGAATCGAGTAATCGTGCCGCCCGGTTCGCCGCTTGCCGCAAGGCTTGAAGTGGAACCGGTGCAATTTACAACCTTCACGCATCGTGTGACGGCGCCTGCCTCTGTGGAAGCGGATCCCGCCCGCTACGCGCGAATTTTGCCGCCTCTCAACGGCCGCATCCTGAAGCTCTACGTGCATCCGGGCGACCGCGTCGAGCATGGTCAGGAATTGATCGCGATGGATTCTCCCGACTTCGTTTCCGCGCAAGCTGACTACACACGGGCACGCGCGACCCTGGCACAAGCCGAACGCACCCTGACGCGGCAGGAAGACCTTGCCGCGCATGGAATTGTCGGGCAGCGCGAAGTGGATCAGGCGCGAACAGATCGCGATTCCGCAACCAGCGATTTTGAACGTGCGAAAGACCGCTTGCTTCTGCTCGGCATGGATCCCGAAAAAACGAAACTCGGTTCGCCGCTGATTGTGCGGTCTCCTCTTTCCGGCAAGGTGATTGACGTGGCGACCGCAACTGGCGAATTTCGCAACGATCCCACCGCCGCAATGATGACGGTCGCCGACCTCTCGGATATTTGGGTGACCGCAAACGTACAGGAAAAAGATATTCACTTTGTACGCAAAGGCGATCCCGCCTCGGCGACCTTCGCGGCTTACCCGACGGAATCATTTGAAGGGAAAGTGCTCTTCGTGGCCGACGTTCTGGATCCTGACACACGGACCGCGAAAGTGCGCATCGTCTATCCCAATCGAGACGGTCGTTTGCGGCCAGCAATGTTCGCCAACGTCATTCTGAAAACGTGGGACACGCAGGAACTCACCGTGCCCACAACCGCGCTGGTCCTCGTGGGAGACCACACGACCGTTTTTGTGCAGGTTGCGGCGAATACCTACGAGCAGCGCGCGGTGGTCACCGGTGAACAGCAAGGCGCGCGCACGATTATCAAGAGCGGGGCAAAGGTTGGCGAAAAAGTGTTCATTCGCGAAGGGACCCTGCTGCAATGATCGAGCGCTTTGTAACCCTTTGTTTTCGCAATCGAAAACTTGTCTGGTTGATCGCGATCCTGCTGGCGATTTTTGGCTATGTATCCTGGCTGGCGCTCGACATTGAAGCCTATCCCGACATTGCCGATGTTACGTCGCAGGTGATTACGCAATATACGGGCCACGCCGCGGAAGAGGTGGAAGAGCAAGTCACCATTCCGCTGGAAAGGGAATTGAACGGAATTCCCGGATTGCAGGTGATGCGTTCGCGCAGTACCTTCGGGCTTTCTCTCATCACACTGGTTTTTCAAGACGGAGTCGAAGACTACTGGGCGCGGCAAAGAATCCAGGAACGTATCGCGGGAGTGAACCTTCCACCGGGAGCATCACCCGGACTTGATCCGCTCACCTCGCCAGTCGGCGAAATTTATCGCTACACGCTCGAATCGAAATTCCGCGATCAGAGGGAGCTGAAGGAAATCCAGCAGTGGGTGGTGATCCCCCGCTTCAAACAGGCGCCGGGAGTTGCGGACGTGACGAATTTTGGCGGCGAGACTACGCAATTTCAATTGCTTGTCGATCCGGCGAAATTGGCGCAGTACAACGTTTCGCTCACCCAGGTGGTGAACGCGATTCAGGCGAACAATGCGAATGCGGGAGGCAGCATCGTGGTTCGCGGCGAGCAGGGCTATGTCGTGCGTGGGATTGGATTGATTCGCTCGTTGCACGATTTGGGCAACATCGTCATCCTCGCGAAGAACGGCACGCCTGTTTTCCTGAAAAACCTCGGCACTCTGGAATTTGGCGCCTTGGAGCGCAGGGGAATCCTCGGAAAAGATGCAAATCCCGATGCGGTTTCGGGAATCGTTTTGCTGCTCAAGGGAATGAACCCAACGCAGGTTCTGGAAGGGGTTCATGCGCAGGTGAACGCGCTCAACGGTGGAATTCTGCCGCCGGACGTCAAAGTCGTCCCCTATCTCGATCGAACGTTTCTTGTTCACACCACGATTCACCGCGTTTCGCAAACCCTGCTTGAGGGAATGGGGTTGGTTTTGCTCGTACTGATTCTTTTTCTCGGCAGCACGCGCGCCGCTTTGATGGTGGCGGTGACCGTGCCTTTCGCGCTTCTCTTCGCATTCATTTGCATGCGGTTTACGCACATTCCCGCGAACCTGCTTTCTCTTGGCGCAATCGACTTCGGAATCATCGTGGACGCGGCAATCGTCATCATGGAAAACATTTTGCGGCGCCGCGAAGAAGCCCCCGAAGCCCCGCTTGGAGAAGAAATAGCGCGCGAATCCGCGATTCACGTCGCTCGGCCGATTTTTTTTGCCACTTTGATCATTATTACTGCGTACTTGCCGCTCTTTGCCTTCCAGCGCGTCGAGAAAAAACTTTTTTCGCCAATGGCTTATGTTGTCGGTTATTCGCTGGTCGGCGCGCTCCTGATGGCGCTCGCCATTATTCCGGGCCTTGCGTTCGTCACGTTTCGCAAACCAAAGAAACCGTTTCACAATCCAGTTCTCGCCTGGATTTCGCGGCAATACGAAGCGTCCATCAACTATTTGAGCAGGCACCCGCTGCACGCGATCGTGCCCGCTACCATTGGCGCCGGGCTGGCTCTTGTCCTTGCCGTCAGCATCGGGAAGGAATTCCTGCCGTATCTCGATGAAGGGTCGGTGTGGCTGCAAGTCCAACTTCCGCCTGGACTCTCGCTCGCAAAAGCTTCGTCCATGGCGGACGAACTGCGAAAAGCGGCGCTGGAATTTCCGGAAGTCTCCACGATCGTTTCGCAACTGGGGCGCAACGACGATGGGACCGATCCATGGACGCCATCGCACATTGAAGCGTTCGTCGGATTGAAGCCATACGATACCTGGGCGAATCACGGCGACAAACAAGATCTCATCCGCCGAATGGGCGAACGATTTGCCAAGATTCCGGGCGCCGATATCGGTTTCTCCCAACCCATGATTGACGGAGTCAACGACAAGATTGCCGGCGCGCATAGCGACCTCGTGGTGAAAGTCTTCGGCAACGAGTTTGGTGAAACCCGGCGCATTGGCGCCGAACTCGTCGACGTATTGAAAAATATTCCAGGCGCCTCTGACGTCGCGATCGACCAGGAACCCCCGCTTCCGCAAATTCAAGTGAAGGTGGATCGAGAAGCGGCCGCGCGATTTGGAATCAATGTGGCGGACATTGCCACGATCATCGAATCGGGCATAGGCGGAAAAGCGGTCTCCAGCGTATTCATCGGCGAGCGTGTCTACGATGTCGCTGTGCGTTTCCCTGAATCCGTGCGGAATAGCGCAGACGCTATCGCGAGTCTGACGGTTACTCTTCCTTCCGGCGCGAGAATTCCTCTTTCGCAGTTATCGCAAATCGTGACTACAACTGGAGAAAGCACCATCACCCGCGAAATGAACCGGCGTCACCTGACCGTCAAATTGAATTTGCGCGGTCGTGATCTATCGAGCTTTCTGAAAGAAGCGCAGGCCAAAATTGCGGCGCAGGTGAAGTATGACGCCACAAAGTATCAGATCGAGTGGGGCGGACAATTTGAAAACCAACAGCGCGCGCAAAAGCGGCTGGCGTTCATCGTTCCCGGAGTCCTTGCGCTGATTTTTGTGTTGCTCTACTACGCATTCGGAACGCTGCGGCACGCCGCTCTGATTCTGACCATCGTTCCCGTGGCGCTGCTCGGCGGACTGATTGCACTGTGGCTCAGGGGAATGACGCTGAACGTTTCGAGCGCTGTCGGATTCATCGCGCTATTTGGTGTGGCCGTGCAAAACGGAGTCATTATGGTCGCGAGCCTGAACCATCACCGGCACGACCGCAATGCAAAAGATCTGGCGCAAGCAGTCCTTCTCGGAGCGACCGAGCGATTGCGCCCCGTTCTGCTCACAGCGACCGTGGCCGCGCTGGGACTTCTGCCGGCTGCACTCGCTCGCGGGGTGGGCAGCGACGTGCAGCGGCCTCTCGCAACCGTGATTGTTGGCGGATTGGTTTCCGCAACGCTGCTTACCCTGCTTGTGCTTCCAGCCATGTATTTTCTGATGGAGCGCCAGGCCGAAAAAGCCCGTCTTGCTGTTCCGCCGGATTGGGAGAACGCGTGATGTGGACGTTGCGAGTATTTGTCATTCTTTGTGTAGGCTTCTTCTCCTTGCCGCATCTCGCTTCTGCGCAAGATCCGAATTCCGCTGTGGCAGCGCAAACCGCGAACACTTCAACGGATGATCGTCGCCCGCATTTTTCATTCAGCGACTATTTGAATGAAGTGCTCCGCTCAAATCTCGGGCTTTCCGTGCAGCGAGCTTCGATTGCTTTGTCGCAAGCTGCCGTGACTGGCGCTGCGGTTACGCCGGACTGGTCCATGGATTTCGGATTTCCAACCGTCGATCTTTCCGGGCAGGGCAATCCGATCAACTTCAGCACCGGTTTGAACGTGCCCATCGAACTTGGCGGAAAACGCGGGCATCGGGTGCGCGCCGCAAAAGCGGACCTGGCGACAACCAATTCCGATTACGAAGACGCAGTCCGGCAGTTGCGTGCGACCGCAACCGACGCGTTTATCGACGCATTGAGCGCGCGCGACATTCTGCAATCCAAGAACAAGAGCCTCGGGCAATTCGATCGAATTGTTTCCGTCAATGAAGAGCGGACACGCGTTGGCGATATCGGCGAAATTGAACTGGTGCAATCGCGCGTGGAACGCGATCAATTCAAAGCCGATGTGATTACAGCTCGAGCGGACGTGGCCAGCGCAGATCTTGTTCTGGGCGAACAATTGGGAAAGCCGGAGCGACTGAACGCGCAACTCCCCGTTCCCGATGGAACTCTGGAAATTCCAATCCGAAAGTTTGATGTGGACTTGCTCGTTGCCAACGCGTTGGAGCGCCGGCCCGACGTGATTTCAAAGCAGCACGCCATCAAGGCCGCCGATTTGCGCATCGAACTGGCGAACGTGAATTTGATTCCCGATTTGAACGTGAGCGGTTCGTACTCGCATACAGCAACCGGAAGCGGTGGATTTGTACAGCCCGCCGACAACACGCTGGGCGCTTCGCTTTCGGTTAATTTGCCATTTTCGCGTTTGCGCAATCGCGGCGAAGTGGAAACCGCGCACGCAACCCGCACGCAAGCCGAATTGCAACTGCGCGCGGCGCAACTGCAAGCGGAGAGGGAAGTGCGCGATGCGTATTCGCGTTACCAGGCGTCGGTGCAGCGCTTGCAGCTTTATCGCGGCGGCATGTTGCAGGATGCAGACCGCGTTCTGGAAGCGCGACTGTATGCCTATCAGCGCGGCGGGGCGACGCTGCTCGAAGTGATCGATGCCCAGCGGACGTCGGCCGAAGTGTATCTTGCCTATTCGCAGGCGCTCGCCGATCACGCTCATGCGTTGGTTGCCTTGGAACTCGCCGCTGCTACCTGGGATGTGACATTTTAGACGCTCTCATTGTCCATTCAGAATTCAAAAAAGACAGTTTCACGGTCGCCTTGCATGTGGACATCCCAGGAAAAGTGATTTTTCGTTTCGCCAGCGCGTGCGCACAAAGTGTTCCGTCTTTCCGGGGGGACGCGCTGCAACGATGTTTCCTCTTTGAATGTACGTTCATCGCCGAGGTAGACGCGTGTTAAGACAGGGCGCATCAGGCCTCGCATGAAAATCAGCACGTCGAAATACAGGGAATTGACGGGCTGTTTCAAGACAGCAAAGAAGTTGCCATCTTCATTTGTGGCCGCACGAACAAATTCATTGTCCGACCAAAATTCAAAAACCGCGTCGGGGATGGGAGCGTTTTCTCCGTCGAAGATTGTTCCTTGCACAAGAACAGCGTCCGGAGATGGGCTCATCGCCGGTTGCTGGCAAAGAGTGTCGAGGCCGATGGAGAAGAATGGGCCAACGGTTTGCGATCCTGTGGGAATAAATTTCATGGGCGAGTGTTTTCCATTGGCGTGGAGCGATTGCCGCGCAAAATTACATCGAAGCGATAGCCGAGCGCATGTTCGGGTTGCGTCGTGGCCCAGTCGAACTGTGAAACCAGCCGTTGCCGGGCAGATTCGTCGGGAATGCTGTTGTAGATCGGATCGAAGGGGAGAAGCGGATCGTTCGGAAAATACATTTGCGTGACGAGGCGCGAAAGGATTCCGGCGCCGAACAGGGAAAAATGAATGTGCGCAGGGCGCCAGGCATTTTCGTGATTTCTCCATGGATATGCACCGGGTTTGATGGACACAAAACTGTAGCGGCCTTCGTTGTCTGTGATGACGCGGCCGCAACCGGAGAAATTCGGATCGAGCGGCGCGGCGTGACTGTCGTTCTTGTGTTTGTAGCGTCCGGCGGCATTGGCTTGCCAGATTTCGATGAGCGCTCCGCGAACGGGATGGCCATCGTCGTCAGTAACTTTTCCGATGACGATGATTCGCTCGCCCAGCGGTTCGCCAGAATGTTGTTTCGTCAGATCGCAGTCGCCCGGTTGCAGAGAATCTTGGCCGAAGACAGGGCCCTTGAAACTGGCGAGCGCGCTTGGAAGCGCGACCAGCGGCCTTGCGGGAGCGCGCTTTTTCGAGCTGACGTATGGCGGGTGAAGATACGGCGGCTGAGAAGCGAGAAGTACGCGGCGATCTTCTGCGGAGTGAGTCATGAAAATTCCTCGCGTTAAACTCGCTCCATGGCCATGGAGACGCCCTGGCCGACCCCAACGCACATTGTGGCCAGGGCGCGGTGGCCATTTGTTTTTTGCAGTTGGTGTACGGCAGTCAAGACCAAACGAGCGCCGCTCATGCCGAGCGGGTGTCCGAGCGCGATGGCGCCGCCGTTGGAATTGACGTGCGATGCATCCTCTGCAATTCCGAGTTGACGAAGGCAAGCCAGCGACTGGCTGGCGAATGCTTCGTTCAGCTCGATCACATCGAAATCAGAAATTGTCATTGCAAGACGTGCTAGGAGTTTTCTTGTCGAAGGAACTGGCCCGATGCCCATGATGCGCGGCGGAACTCCTGCGGTGGCCATTCCGAGGACGCGAGCGCGAGGAACGAGGCCGTGCTTCTGGGCGGCTTCTTCGGAAGCAAGAATCATTGCAGCGGAGCCGTCGTTTACGCCGGAGGCGTTTCCGGCAGTAATGGTTCCCGGAGAGCGAAAGGCGGGCTTTAGTTTTGCAAGAGCCTCAAGCGAAGTGTCAGATCTCGGATGTTCGTCTTTCGAGACCACAACCCCTTCCTTCTTGCCGGGAATTTCCACGGGAACAATTTCCTCGGCGAAGAAACCCGCGGTTTGCGCTTTTACGGCTCGTTGCTGGCTGCGAAGCGCAAAGGCATCCTGGTCTTCGCGGGAAATCTTGAAATCTTCAGCGACGTTTTCTCCGGTTTCGGGCATGGAATCAACGCCGTATTGTTTTTTCATGAGCGGATTAATGAATCGCCAGCCGATGGTTGTATCGTAGATTTCCGCGGCGCGTTGGAATGCGGATTCCGCCTTTGGCATAACAAACGGCGCGCGAGACATGGACTCGACGCCGCCAGCGATGGCGAATTCGATTTCTCCAGTGGCTATTGCGCGAGCAGCCGTTCCGACCGCGTCCATGCCCGAAGCGCAGAGCCGATTGATGGTTACGCCGGGAATGGAGTCGGGCAAACCCGCGAGCAAAAGCGACATGCGCGCGACATTGCGATTATCTTCGCCGGCCTGGTTGGCGCAGCCAAGAAAAACTTCATCGAGTTGAGACCAGTCGGCTTTGGAATTTCGTTTGAGCAATTCCCGGATTGGAATTGCCGCGAGGTCATCGGTGCGAACGGAAGAAAGAACGCCGCCGAATCTTCCGATTGGGGTGCGTATTGCGTCGCAGATAAAAACTGATTTTGTCATTTTTCCTTCAGGCTGCGGGTGTCTGCCCGTGTGCTACAGCAGTACGATGAAGCAAGTCGCGGAGCACGCGAAGTTCATTTTCCGCCGGCGCCGCTGTTTCTGGAACGTTTGCCGCGAATTTGATTTCCCAGCCAGTCGCTTTCTGTACCTGTTCTCTGGTAATGCCGGGATGCAACTGCGCCACGGTCAGCTCTTTTGTAGCCTCGTTGGGTCGCATAAGACAAAGATCGGTGACGACCGCAGAGGGGCCATTGCCGGGAAGGCCGAGTCTTTTTCGAGCGTCGCCGCCATCCAGATAGCCGACGGAGGTAAGGAAGTCCAGTTTCTTGACAAACGCGCGGGGAGATTGCTTCAGGACTAAAACAACTTCTTTGGCGCAGCTGGCAATTTCCGGGGCGCCGCCCGCTCCTGGCAAGCGGGTGGAAGGCTTCTGGTAGTCGCCGATGACCGTGGTATTGATGTTTGCAAATTTGTCGATTTGGGCAGCGCCAAGGAAGCCGACGTCGACGCGGCCGCCCTGCAACCAGTAGCGAAAAATCTCAGGAGTAGAAACCACGGTGTCGGCGCGCTCCGCGAGATCGCCATCGCCAATGGAAAGTGGAAGCACTTCCGGTTTTGCGCCGATGGGGCCGGATTCGTAGATCAAAACGATATCGGGAGCGTGGGTGAGACGCGCGAGATTTGCCGCGGTAGACGGCAGACCGATTCCGACGAAGCAGACCGCGCCGTTCTTGAGAAGACGGGACGCTGCGACGGTCATCATTTCCGTTGTGGTGTAGTTTGCAGCGCTCAAACGAGTTGCTCCTTCGTGCTTTCGTTGAGTACTCGTTGAAACGCAGAAAAATCCTCGGTATCGAGAATGTGTTTTTTGATCCAGTTCAGGAAAACTTCGCGATCGCGCGAGATGTCGTCCCACGCCTGGTAGAAGCGATTATCGCGATCGTAATAGCCGTGCGCATAGGATGGCCGCGCGCCGCCGGGAACATGACAGACTGCCGCGAGAGTCCATGATGGGAGGACGCATGCGTTTGGCGGGGCGTTCAGATTGTCCACGATTTCTTCGACGGTGACGATGGCGCGTTTCGCAGCGAGGACCGCTTCTTTTTGTACGCCGAGAATTCCCCAAAGCAGGACATTGCCTTTGCGGTCGGCCTTTTGCGCGTGAATCACGGTGACATCGGGACGAATTGCAGGAACGGCCGCGAGTCTTTCTCCGGTGAAGGGGCACTCGACGAAACGGATGTTCTTGTTGTGTTGCGGCAATTCGGAGCCGGCGTAAGCGCGGAGAACGGCGAAGGGAAGATTGGCCGCTCCCGCGACGTAGGCATTGGAAAGATCGCCGTGGCCATGTTCCTGAATTTCGAGAGGCTTCGGCCAATCCTTTTCCACGGCGTCGCGAAGGCGGTGGAGCGAGCCGACGCCGGGATTTCCGCCCCAGGAAAAAATCAGCTTTTTCGCGCACCCTGCGCCGATGAGCTGGTCGTAGATTACGTCTGGCGTCATGCGAATGAGCGTGAGGTCTTTGCGGCCCTGACGGATGGCCTCCTGGCCCGCGGCGAAGGGAATCAAATGCGTAAAACCTTCCATCGCGACGGTGTCGCCGTCGCGAAGGAGAGAGCCGATTGCTTCGCGCAGAGAAATGATTTCAGCCATGGCTGATTGAGTGCTTGCCCGTGTTTGCGTGCAGCGACAAATTTATCATACGCGCGAGTCCAGAAAAATCTTGAGGAGCGCCGTGGCGCCATTCCAGAAGATTTGAACGCCAATGCAGACGAGCAGAAAAGAAGAAAGGCGGAGAATGACGTTCATGCCCGTTTGGCCAAGAGCGGCGGCGAGGCGATCGGCGAAGCCATAGCAGATGTATATGCTAAGCGCGACGAGGGCGGAACCGACGAGCGCGGCAATAATGGCGAGAAAATTTACGCCGAGATGGTGCGGGGCGTTGGCACCGAGTGTGATGGCGATCGATATGGAGCCCGGTCCGACAGTGAGCGGCAAAGTGAGCGGATAAAACGCGCGGCGGAGAATGTCGGCGGGATTCATGTTTTTCTGGATCTGCCCCCGCTCGTCAGAATCTTTTTGCTTGAGCAGCGCCCAGCCATTGGAAATCACAATGAGGCCACCACCGACTTGCACAACAGGAATGGAGATTCCAAAGAAGGCGAGGATGTGTGTGCCGATGAAGTAGGAACCTACGATCAGAATGAAACTGTTCAAGGCGATGCGGCTGGCAAGAAGGCGGCGGGCAGGTGCAGTGTAGTCGGAAGTGAGCGCCAGGAAAACAGGGCTGCCGCCGATCGGATTGACGATGGGGAAAAGGGCGCTGACGATGAGAAGGATACTTTTAGAGACTTCGAGCAAGGAAAGCTCCGCGGGAGGAAGTATAGCTGAGGCGCGGGAGGGATGGACCCCCTCCCGGGTTTCTCGTATGTGTTGATTCTAAAGGGGGATAAAGTCCTTTGTTTTCTATCAAATCTGTAT
>JAFDVY010000112.1 GCA_018268785.1 Acidobacteriota bacterium
AGCGACGGCTGGGGCGAAATCCCGTCGCTGGCAAAAATGCCGCCGCATAATCACGACGGCGTCGGCGGCATGCACGTGTACATGCCGTGGTGGAAATACGACCGCAAGAATGATTTTCCGCGCGGGTACCACATTGAAGTGTGGGGCGGACGGGATCTGCCGGGCGCGGGAATGTTCACGGGGCTGAACTACGACGAAGAAGGCTACGGCGCCAGCATCAAGAAGCGGGCGCGGGAAGTCTACGGCACAACCGTAGGATTCAGCGGGCGCGGCGAGATGATTCCGAATGCCGATACGTACTGCGAGATCGATTCAGAAAAAGTGGATCAGTGGGGCATTCCAGTTTTGCGGTTCCACTTCCGGTGGTCCGAGTACGAACTCCGGCAAGCAAAAGATATGCAGGAGACGTTCAAGTCGATCGTGGAAACGATGGGCGGAACGTACAAGACACGCACGCCGATTGACGGGCCGAACGTGTTTGGCATTCAGGCCGGGGGAAAAATCATTCACGAAGTCGGCACCGCGCGCATGGGAGCCGATCCGAAGGCGAGCGTGCTCAACGGATATTGCCAGTCGCACGACGTGAAAAATCTTTTCGTCACGGATGGCGCGCCGCTGGTGACGAATCCGGACAAGAATCCGACGCTGACGATCATGGCGCTTTCGTGGCGCGCTTCCGAATATTTGCTGCAACAGGCGAAGCAGGGAAGCTTGTGAGAAGTTCTAAGTTATCGGTAGTAAGTTTTAAGCCGGAGAAGACTTCTCAACGTGCCTTGTCCCTTTCTTCTGATTTACAACTTGGAACATAAGACTTAAGACTTTTCTCGGGAAGTTGGAAGGAAACGCGGAGAAAAATTATGACGATGCAGGGCGTGACGCGACGCGATGTGCTGAGGACGCTGGCGGTGGGGACTGTCGGCGGCTCGGTGCTGCAGGTGATTCCGGCGAAGGCCGCGGAGTATGCGCATCAGATGGTGCATAAAGAGAAGGCCGCTGCGCCCGCGGGGAAATACACGCCGAAGTTTTTCGATGCGCATCAGTATGAAATGCTGAATTCGCTCTGCGATACGATTATTCCGAAAGACGAAAAATCGGGCGGGGCGATTGAAGCGGGCGCGCCGGAGTTCATCGATTTGCTGACGAGCGAGAATGAAGAGTATCAGTTGACGCTCGGCGGCGGATTAATGTGGCTCGATACGCACTGCGTGGACCAGTATGAGAAAACTTATTTGCAGTGCACGCCGGAACAGCGGAAAGAAGTGCTGGACCTGATTGCGTACCGCAAAAACGCCAAGAAGGACCATTCGCTGAGCCAGGGCGTCGCGTTTTTCGCCTTCCTGCGAGATATGACCTGCGACGGTTTTTATACCAGCAAGATCGGAATCGAAGACTTGCAGTACATAGGCAACACGTCTCGCAGCGAATGGCCGGGCTGCCCTGAATTGCCGCAATAGATCTCGCGCAGAAAAAAAGAACGGGTCTGAAGACCCGCCACTACGAGTACACACGACCCGTTTTAGGATCTCTCACTCTTTTTCCATGGTGCGGCCCACGATGTGCCACGGGCAGAACGTGCATGCGACCGGCGGCGGTTGTCCAGACTGCTTCCCGAACCTCGCCACGTGTGCACCGTAGTGGCCGGTCTTCAGGCCGGTTCCCCTGGCACTTTCTTAGCAACTCAAGATCCTACCCGCGACGATTTACCAAGGTAGTGACCGCCCTTAGCTTCGTGCTCTGCGGCGTTTCGGTTTTGCGACCGGAAGCAGCGGCGCTGTGAGTTTTTCATAAAGTCCAAAAAGGAATTCCACGCGCTGGCGGTGACCTCGCCTCATTCGAATTAGCTTACAGATAATAGTAATTGACTTTATAACATTTTTGTGCTAGGGTTATCCGTGTTTTACCGTCGCCAACCCGTTGATTCCTCGGATCGCGGATTCGCAACTCCTTTCCTTTCATATTCATCCAAACGCCAATTCCGGCAACCCCTTTCTTTTGATAATCATACAAAATGCCCCGGGGTGGAGTGTACAACTCCCGGCAAGCCGTTTTGTCCACGTCGCCTGCCCGAAACATTTTTTAAACTCTTCATTTTCAATCTCTTGCGCACTCTTGCCCATCCGCGCACGAACAGAATTGCGTATCTATCGTATTTTCAAAGTGTTGCGCACTCTTTGTCAAAACAACCGGGGTGTACCCCCCCAACTCGCCGGCTGGAATCCAGCGTTACGAAATGGGTCGAATCTGCAATTACGAGGGGCGAGCGAAGCGTTGGGCGGAGCGGGCTTTGAGTTTGGCGGCTTCTTCTTCGCGGTTTTTGGGGTGGGCGGAGGTTTCGAGGGATTGGAGAAGGCGCAAGGAGGCGGCGGAGATTTCGTCGATAGCGGAAAGGAAGGCGGCTTCGTTGGCTTTGGAGGGCGCGTTGAAGCCGGAGATTTTGCGGACGAATTGGAGCGAGGCGTTGCGGACTTCTTCGGGAGTGACGGGAGGGTCGAAGTTGAAGAGATTCTTGATGTTGCGGCACATGGTTTCGCTCGCGTAGAAGAGATTGGGTTGCGAGGGGAAGTTTAGCAGGAGTTGAACGAAACGGTAGTCCGGCTGGGACAAAGGGCTAGAACGCCTAAACGCCTAAACGTCGAAACGTCGAAACGCCTAAACGCCGATCTAAAGATCGGCCACTACAGGGATTGGGATGTCATCGCGGAGGAGAGTCAGGCGGAAGGCTCGCGGCTTCGGCGCGCGGAAGGAAATGCTTGCAGCAAGTGAGGGGTCTGCAATAGGCTATTGACACCGCGATTTTTGATGACGGAGGAGGAATATTGACTCCGTTAAGCTGTTCGCGGAACGATTTACGCGGCCCATTTGTGGGGGGTACGCGAAACGCCGGACGGATCCCGGGGGGCGTACCGAAGACGGTTTGGTGCGCGCGGGAACGGCGAGAGCAGGCCGGGATTCACCAGGAAGAATTCATGGAGGAAGAAAATGCGTAAGTGGGTTGCAGTGATGGTGGTGGGGGCGTGTATCAGCCTGCCGGTGGTTGCACAAGAAAAGGATGCGGACTCAAACGAAGCGAGGGCGAGCGCGCCCGCGCCGAAGGTGAATTCAAACACGGCGAGCGCACCGAGCGTTTCGAGAAGCCCGTGGGCGCTTCCGGCGCAGCCGAAAACGACGCCGTTTCCCGGGCCTGCGGATGCGAAGAAGAGCGCGGGAGATGACGCACCGGGACAGCTCTGGCCGAAGTATGAATTGGCGGGCGGTTACAGCTATGTGAATTTCGATCCAGGTGATCCGTTCAATTCGTTTGGATCGCACGGAGCAACAGGATCGTTCACCTACAATCCACTGCGCTACCTCGGTTTGACGGCAGAACTTGGCGGGCACAGTTTTGAACGGGGTGTGAACGGCAATCAGTTGAAGGGTTCCCTAATGTCGATGATGGCTGGCCCGCGGCTGAACTTGCGGAGGTTCGACCACTTCGTTCCGTTCGCCGAGTTCCTCTTCGGTGCGGAATACGGCCGTTTTGAAATAACCGGAGGCGATCCGCAATATACATTTGCGATGGCGACGGGCGGCGGTGTGGACGTGGTGTTCAACAAGAATTTTGCATGGAGATTCGCGCAGATCGATTATCTGATGACGAACTTTTCGGGAGTGAACGTTGGTCCGAGCGCCCGGCAGAACAATTTGCGGCTGGGTTCGGGGCTAGTGTACCGCTGGGGATTCCCGGCGGCACCGGCGCCTGTGAACCATCCTCCGGTTGCGGCTTGCTCGGTTAGCCCAGCTTCGGTGTATGCCGGTTCGGGTGACCCGGTGGCGTTGCACGTGAACGCGAGCGATCCTGACAACGATTCGCTGACGTACACGTATTCCGCGACGGGCGGAACGGTGGAAGGGACGACGGCCGACGCGCGCTGGAATACGACTGGGCTGGCGGTCGGCAGCTACACGGCGACGGCAAAAGTGGACGACGGCAAGGGCGGCACGGCGACGTGCTCGGCGGATTTGAAGGTTGAGCCGAAGCCGAACCAGAATCCCGTAATTTCCTGCACGACGGACCGCAGCCCGATCATGCCGGGTGAACGGACGGGAATTACTTCCGTGGCGAGCGATCCGGACGGCGATCCGCTGACGTATACATACAGCGCGAGCGCAGGCCAAGTGAGCGGCGACGGCGCAAAGGCGACGTTCGATTCGACCGGACTGGCTGCCGGAAGCTACACCGTGAAGTGCGGCGTGAGCGACGGGCGAGGAGGCACGGCGGAATCTTCGACGAACGTGGATGTGCAGCAGCCGCCACCCCCTCCGCAGGCGACCAAGGCCGGCGATTGCGGCTACAACGCAGTCGGCGCGGCGCGGTTTGACAATGCGTGCAAGCGCGTGGGCGACGACGTGGCGTTGCGGTTGAAGAACGATCCGACGGCGAAACTCGTGATCGTCGGGTACGCGGATGCCAAGGAGCCGAAGGCCGCGAAATTGGCGCAATCTCGCGCCGATGGAGCGAAGAAGTACCTCGGTGAAAAGGGCATCGACGCGGCGCGCATTTCGACGCGCGTTGGCGAAGCGTCCAAGGAAAAGGGACAGGAAAAGGCGAACCGGCGCGTGGACTTTGTGATTGTGCCGGAAGGCGCGACGTACTAAGAACAGCGGCCGGTTTCTGGCGGCCGTGAAGAAAGAGACGAGGACAAGCGGGCTCTTCGGTGAAGACTGAAGAGCCCGCAGCTTTTTGGGCGAGGGAAAATTGTCGAGCGAGCGATTGAAGAAAGAAGTTTTGCGCGGGCTGGCGATTGTTGTGTTGGTATGCGGTTTTGCTTCAGCGACGCCAGCTCAGACATGGGAGCGAATCGGGCCGGAAGGCGGGAACGTGCTTTCGCTGGCGGTGGCCGGCGATGGCGAGGTGCTGCTGGGAACGGCGGATGGGCATGTGTTTGCGTCGCGCGATGGCGGGGAGACCTGGCAGTTGAAAGGAAGAGTGGGGAGCCGGCTGGATGCGGTGGTGCAGGGGCTTGTTGTGGATTTGCAGGGAAAGACGCGAGTGTATGCGGCGGTGTGGACACAGGACCTTGCGGCGGGCGGAGGGGTGTTTCGGAGCGAGGATGGCGGAAGGACTTGGGCCGCGAGTGGGTTGCAGGGCGAAGCGGTGCGTGCGCTGGGGCAGTCGGCGAGCCAGCCGGAGGTGCTGGTGGCGGGGACGCGGACGGGCGTGTTTCGAAGCGAGAATGCGGGAAAGAGCTGGGAGCGGATTTCCCCCGCAGGAGATGAGGAACTGAAAAACCTGGATTCAATTACGATCGATCCGCGCGATGCGCATGTGATTTATGCGGGGACGTATCACCTGCCGTGGAAGACGACAGACGGCGGAAAAAGCTGGAAGCCGATTGCGGCTGGAATGATTGACGATTCGGATGTGATGAGCGTTGCGATTGACCGGAGCGAGCCGGAGCGAATTTTTGCAAGCGCATGTTCGGGGATTTACCGCAGCGGGAACGGCGGAGCGCAGTGGACGAAGCTGCAGGGGATTCCATATGTGTCGCGGCGGACGCAGCAAATTGTGCAGGACCCGAAGAACGCGGCGGTGTGGTATGCGGGAACAACGGAAGGGCTTTGGCGTTCGAAGGATGGGGGGGAGAGTTGGGAGCGAGTGACGGGGCGGGAAATTGTGGTGAATGCGATTGCGTTTGCAGGAAAAGAAGAGCGGTTGCTGCTTGGGACGGAAGAAGGGATTTTATCGAGTACGGATTCCGGTAAGAGTTTTTCGGCGCGAAATTCCGGATTTACTCATGGCGTAGTGCGGGCGTTCGCGGCGAGGGGGACGGATTCGCGGCGCTTGCTGATTGCGCTGGAGACGGATGGCGGAGGGCTGCTCGAAAGCGTGGACGGGGGAAAGCACTGGAAAGCATTTGCGGCTCCGGCTTTAGCCGTGGACGCGCTTTTTTCGGTTGCGGACTATTGGTTTGCGGCGCTGCGCGGCGGCGGAGCGGCGCAGTTCGATGCAAAAACCGGGAAATGGAGAGAGATTCGGTTTGTGATGAGGGAAACCGTTCGGAGCAAGAGTAAGAGCGGAGGGGCGAAGGTGACGCGGGAGCGCGTGTTCAGACCGGAAGTGAGTGTGATTTGCGCTTTAGGCGGACGGATATTTGCGGCGACAGACAAGGGATTGTGGGCGGGAGGAGCGAATGGGGGAGTGCTGCTGCGCATAGCGGAGAAGCAACTGCCTGAGAAAATCGTGGATTTCACGACCGGCACTGCGGGTGAAGCGTTGTTTGTTGTCGCGCAGGATAAATTGTGGCGATCGGTGGACGGAGGAAAAAGCTGGAAGATGGCCGACGGACCGGACAAGGCGGGGGAGTTGCTGTGGATGAGAGTGAGCGGAAGCGCTCAGGGAGTTGTCCTGGCGGGAGGACGCAACGGAGTGTTTTCTGGCGTGACCGGACCTGCATGGGGAGAGAAGCGAGAGTGGAACTTGTTGCAGGCGGGGCTGCCTGCGGCCGCCTCGTGGCCGGGAACGATGAATGAGAAATTCTGGATGGTCCCCATGAGAGCAGGAGGAATTTATGTCTCGCACGATGAGGGCAAGAGTTGGGAGCGATGGGGAGAGGAACAGGCAGGGGTAGTGCGGAGTGCAGAGGCCATTGGTGGGGAAATTGTCTGGGTGCGGACGCAGACGGATGGGATGTATGAGGGAAAGTTTGGAGAATAGTTCCGAAAGGGGAATTTTGCCGTTCCCGAAATAGAACTTCCTTCATTCCAAAAGAGTTAGAAACGGAATGGAGTCGTGTTTCTCCCTTGGTCTATCCCAAAAGCGGAATTGAACTCCTGCCTCAGACGTGATAATAAACAAGATAACTATAAGAGATATGAATAGGATGGGTGTGTTGTATTGAAATGGAACAGCACCTGCAGGGCTTGGGGCGAGGACTTATTCCATGAGAGCACATGCGGCGATGGAAGAGGCACCGAAGCGCGGAGCGGTAGCGATGAATCTTCTGATTGTGGATGACGAAGAGACGACGCGCGAATTGTGCCTGGCGGTGGCGCATCAGGCGGGGTTGAATGCGACAGCGGTCGCTTCGGCGGAAGAGGCGTTGGAGGTGGCGGAGCTGTCGGCGGTGGATATCGTGCTTACGGACCTAAAGCTGCCGAAGGCGGGCGGGCTGGAATTGCTGCGAACTTTGCGCGAGCTGCATCCGCAGACCGCGGTGATTGTGCTGACGCAGTACGGGAGCATCGATTCGGCGATTGAAGCGACGAAACAGGGGGCGCTGGATTACGTGACGAAGCCGTTTCGAATCGAGGAGTTGCGCACGCGGCTGGAGAAGGCCATTCACGAAGTGGACTTGCGGCAGGAAAACCGTTTGTTGAGGGACCAACTGACGAATGGACAGCCGGGATTCGGGAAACTGATCGGGCTATCGCCGAAGATGCAGCGAGTGTACAAGACGATCGAAAAGGTGAGCGGGCATGAGTATCCGGTGCTGATCCTGGGAGAGAGCGGAACGGGAAAGGAACTGGTAGCGCGGAGCCTGCATATGCTGGGTTCGCGGAAGGAGGGGCCATTTGTGCCGGTGGACTGTTCTTCGCTTGTGCCTACGCTGATCGAATCGGAACTGTTCGGCTATGTAAAAGGCGCGTTTACCGGAGCGATGCAGTCGAAAGTGGGATTGCTGGAGGCGGCGAACGGAGGAACGGTTTTTTTGGATGAGATCGGGGACATGCCGACGGATTTGCAGGCGAGGCTGCTGCGCGCGCTGCAGGAAAAAGAGATCAAGCCGGTCGGATCGACGGAGCGGAGAAAGATCAACGTGCGGATTATTGCGGCGACGAACCGGGACCTGGAGGCGGCCATTCGGGCGGGAACATTCCGGCAGGATCTTTATTTCCGCCTGAATGTGGTGCAAGTGAAGTTGCCTCCTTTGCGCGACCGCAAGACGGATATTCCGCTTCTGGTGACGTCGTTTCTGGAAAAATATTCACCGGTGGATGAGCCGGTGAGGGCGATTTCGGCGGATACGATGCAAAGACTCATGGCTTACGATTGGCCGGGAAATGTGCGTGAGCTGGAGAACTGCATCGAGAGGGCGGTGGCGATGAGTTCCGGGCCGATGATTCACACGGCGGATTTGCCGTCGAACCTGCAGTATTCGACGAGCGAGCGAGCGCCGCAGAGGGATGAGCTCTTGCCGCTGGAGGAACTGGAACGGCGGGCGATCTTGCGGACGCTGCGGGAGACGAACGGGGACAAATTATCCGCGGCGCGGATGCTGGGGATCGGAAAGACAACGCTCTACCGGAAACTGAAGCAATACAAACTGGAACGGGCGGAAGAAGCATAAGCAAAAACCAAGAAACGGGAATGGCCGGCAATCTCGAACGAGAAACGAATCCACGCATGGCCTCCTGCGCTTTGCTTCAGCCACGATCGAGTCCAGGAAGACGCGCTCCGCACGTCCTTATTGAGTAAGAGAATCCCGCGATCGTCCCAACGCTCCGTCGGAATTGATACGCAGCCCACTATGGAACCGGCGCATTGCGCCAGTCTCGACATGGAATCTCCGCCCAGAGCACGCCTGTTGTAACTGCTTGATTTAGTGAGAGTTCTTTCGCCCGTTTTTGGGCACGTTTCTGCAAGTGTGTTGAGCAGGGGGCGCCGCAGGGTCCTTGAGCGAGACGGAATGAGGTTTTGGAAGAAGAAGAGCGTTCCAGAAGCACGGAGAGGGTTGCGACAGAGCGCGTTTCGCGGCGTGCCGCACGAAGAACTCTTGCAGGAAGCGCTGACAGAATTGGTTAGCAGAAGCGAAGCGGACCGCATCGGCGTGTGGCTGGAAGCCACGAGTGCGGAAGCAGTTGCGAGAGAGGGCACGTTCCACGGAGTCGTGTGGGACAGAGAAGCGGAAATCACGCCACGAGAATGGCAGACTCTAGCTCCGCAGACGGTGCTGGCATCCACGCTTCTTCTTTCCGGCAATGCGATTGAGATGAATCTGAACGACCGCACCACTCAGCCAATCGTCGGGCCCTTGACGGGTTTGAGCACGGCGCTTTGGGTTCCTGTGCAACACGAGGGGAAGCTGCGGGGAATCCTGCTAGCTGGGGCCGGGAAGCACCATCGCGAGCTTCCCAAGCAGGTGTTCCTGGAGGTTGCTGCGGCGCTTGCCCTGGCCCTGGCATTTGAAGCGGAACGAAGAATTTCGAGCGAACGGCACGCCGATCTTGCATTTCTGGGCCGCGCTCTTTCGAACCTGTCCAAGACGTCAGAACCGGAGACGATGCTGCAGGAGATCGTGGACAGTTGCGTGCCGCGGCGCGGACAATCACAAAATCTCATGGCGCTTGGCGCGGCGATCCTGCAAATCCGTTCCGGAGATCCCAAGGCCGAGAAAGGAAAAAGCGGCATCGGCTCTCGTTGCCATGCGGGGGCAGCCAACCTGCGCCAGCTTCTGGAGATGGAAACTGTGAAGGCGCTGGTTTGCCGGGCATCGGAAGGCGGCAGGACTGTCGGGTGCGAAGTGCACTTGCCAACGGGGGAAGGGGGGCTCCGTCTTGTGGCACTCCCGCTCGGGTTTCCGCAACCTGCTGAGCACGTTTTGTTGGCGGTATTCCAGCCTGCGCAGGCCTCGCTGGCCGAGTTAGAACGCCTGGAAATGCGAGGGAGGTTTGCCGTTACGGTGTTACGGACGATTGAGGGAAGGGACGCACGGGCGAATGAATCGCTGCAGAAAAATGCGATTCTGGAAGCGAGCCTGAATCCAATTGTGATGCTGGGGCCGGGGGGGACGATTGCGGAAAGCAATCAGGCGGCGCGCGCGCTTCTTCCTGAACTGGCGACAGCCGCAGACGACGAAGCGAGCGCAACGAAGACGGGCCCGGCATCTGAGAAATCTCTTTACGAGTTCTTTCGCATGCGGGACAGAGAGAAGGTTGCGTCATGGCAGAAGAAACAGGGCGTCGCGGACGGCTGTGGAACGCACGAGTCGCCGGAGTTCGAACTGGATTCCGGGGCACGGGTGAGGCTGCAGTCGCGTGCCGCCGGGGGTTCCCACCGGGCGATCACGATTCTTCCTTGCGATTCGAAGCAGTCCGCCCACGAGAAGAGGGCCGAGGCGGAACTCCTGAGCCTGGCAGAGTGGCTGGATCAAGGCGTGATTCTTTACGATGCGCAGGGAAATTTGCGCCTGCTGAATCTGCGCTTCGCGCAACTGGCGGGTCTCGCGCCGGAGGAGATAGAGAGATACAAGACCCTGGAGGAACTGATTGTCCGGCTGCAGGGGCAGAGCGCCAGCCCGGAAAATTTTGCGCGACACTGGCGGGAATTGGCAAAACGAACGGAAGGAGGCGAGCGGGAGGAGGTGCATTTTCTGCGTCCCGCGGCACGAGTGCTGGAGCGGGCGTCGCGACCCATGTTCGATGCCGGGGGCAAGCTGCTGGGACGAATCGAGCTTTACAAGGACCTGACGGCGCAGCGGGTGTTCCAAGCAAAGCTATTGCAAACGGAAAGGCTCGCGGCGCTAGGGCAGATGGTGAGTGGAGTGGCGCACGAACTGAGCAACCCGTTGACGAGCATCCTTGGATATGCGCAGAGGCTGCTGCTGCGCGGAGACTCGGACGGGAATTTCGAAGAGGTGAAAAAGATATTCGGCGAAGCGGAACGCGCGGGGGCGATCCTGCGGCGCATGCTGCTGGCGGCGCGGGAAACGGCTCCGGACCGGCGCGTGGCTTCGCTGAATCAGATTGTGCAACGGACGATTGAGCTGCAGCGATTCAGTTTGGCGGCGGAACGAATCCGGGTGGACGTTTCCCTGGATGCGGGTTTGCCGAATATTTTTGCCGATGCCGGGCAAATGCAGCAGGTTTTGATCAACCTGATGGGCAATGCGCGACAGGCGATCGAGAGCCAGGGACATGGAGGCACGATTCGCGTGCGGACATGGCGAACAGAAGATCACCGGGTACGAATGGAAGTGAGCGATTCCGGGCCTGGGATTCCGGAAGGAATCATGGCGCGGATATTCGATCCGTTTTTTACGACGAAGGCCGCGGGAGTGGGAACGGGGCTGGGACTTTCGATCGTGTTGAGTCTCGTGAGGGAACACGGCGGACAAGTGAACGTGACGAGCCCGCGGGGAAATGGA
>JAFDVY010000113.1 GCA_018268785.1 Acidobacteriota bacterium
TGATGGCTTGCTACAACGTGATGGTGCCGTATCTTTGCCCAGATTTGCCAGCAAAGCAGAAAACGGCGCTGGAATATTGCGTGAAGGCGCCGTTTCTGTACAACCGCGTCGCGGTTCGCAATTGGAAGGCATTTGAGAAACTGGGGATTCATCAGATCATGGCGCCAGGTAGTTATTTCTCCTATATCTCGCTCGATTTTCCGGTGAGCATCGGAGACTACAAGTTTCCGACCAAGCCGGATGAACCAGCGGCGCTTTTCCTGTTGCGCACGCCGTGCAGTCCCGGAGCGCCGCGACGGGAGCAATATCGCGCGGGACGCTACGAACTTTTGACAACTCCCTTCGAGAAAATCGAGCGCGAAACGCGAGAGCAATTGCAGCGCATGCTCGGCCCTGCAGGATTCGACGCAGCGAACGACATCGCGGCGATCACGGCAAATCGATGGGGACATGGCTACGCGTACGAATACGACTGGTATTCCGACCGCGACTTGCCGTCTGGGTCACGTCCGAATGTGATTGGTCGCGCACCATTCGGACGCATCACGATCGCAAATTCAGATTCCGCCGCGCGCGCGTACACGGACGCCGCGATTGACGAAGCGCATCGCGCTGTGAAAGAGCTTCCTGCCTGACATGGTTCAAGAGAAGAATTTCTGGCTCACAACCGCGGAGATGCCGTGCATCGAGCCGCACCCGCTTCCAGAGAGAGTGGATGTTGCGATTCTCGGCGCGGGATTCACCGGCCTCTCCGCGGCACGAACTCTGGCGAAGCGCGGCGCGCGCGTGGCCGTTCTCGAAAGCCGGACGCTCGGCTGGGGCGCAAGTTCACGCAACGGCGGAATGGTTTTGACCGGCTTGAAGCTCGGAGCGACGGACTTGCTCTCGCGCTATGGGAAAGAGCCGACGCAGCGTATGTTCTCGGCGTCGCTGGAAGCTATTTCCACCGTGGAAAAAATCGTCGCGGAAGAGAAAATCGACTGCGCCTTCTCGCGGTGTGGACATCTTGAAGTTGCCAACAAACCAGGACACTTTGACAGCTTTCAGCAAAGCGCCGAAGTCATGGCGCGGGAGCTCGGGCACAATGTCCGGATCGTTCCACGAAGCGAGCTAAGCACCGAAATTGGATCGAAGCACTACTTCGGCGGTCTGGTGGATGCCCTGAGTGCCGGAGTGAATCCCGCGCGCTACGTTGCTGGACTCGGCGCTGCGTCGATTCGGGCCGGTGCGGAAATTCATGAGCAAACGCATGTGGACTCAATCGAAGCCGGCGCGAACGCCGGCAATTCGGGCTGGAAGGTTTCAACTTCTCGCGGTGCTCTTTGGGCTCGCGACGTCCTGGTTGCGACCAGCGGCTACACGAGTGGCACCACGCCCTCTCTGCGCCGCCGCATCATTCCCATCGGTTCGTACATCATCGTCACGGAAGTATTGCCCGAAGCGCTTGCCACGGAAGCCAGTCCGCGCAATCGCATGATCTACAATTCGCTTTATTTCACGCACTATTACCGGCTGACGCCGGATCACCGCATGCTTTTCGGCGGACGCGCCGCGTTTTTTCCCGAAAACGAAAATACGATTCGAGAAAGCCAGGAGATCCTACGCCGGGACATGATCGAAATCTTTCCGCAGTTGCGGGAAACGAAAATCGAATACGTCTGGGGCGGAACGTTGGATTTCGCGTTCGACATGATGCCGCACGCCGGAAAGATGGACGGACTCTACTATTCCGTAGGTTATGCCGGGCACGGAGTTGCGATGGCAACACTGCTTGGACAGAGGATTGCAGAACGAATTGTCAGTGGCGACACCGCTCCGGAAGCAAATCCTTTTTCGGAAATTCCATTCAAAGGCGCGCCGCTTGGTTTGTACCGCCGCAACCCGTGGTTCTTGCCACTTGCCGGAATGTGGTTCCGCTTCCTGGATTTGATCAGCTGACCTGCGCAGTTTCTCTCGCATGCTTTTTGGGCCGCAGAACGAAATAGGTAATTGGCCCGAGCAAAATAACCGCCGGTCCCCAGAAAAGTGCGAATTTATCCGCACTCAACAAGCTCCCCGCTATTGCGACGACTCCCATGGAGACCGGTGCCGCGACGGAATAAAACAAGCCGGCCTTGCCGCCGGGAATCGTAAAGGAGCGTTCCAGCGTGGGATGGGTTTTGCGCAACCGCCATCCGGAAAGCGCGGTCATCAACGTTGTCGCCACTCGCAGCCAGGCATAAATCGTAATAAGTTGTGCGAGGCTGTGGATAGCCAGAAGTGCGTAAACAATTCCCGAAATCACAATGCACAGGGCAGGCGTTCCAAAGCGCGGATGAAGACGCGTGAGCCGTTTCGGCAGAAATCCATCTTCCGCCAATGCGAAAGGCATACGAGTGGTAGCGAGGACCGTGCTGTTCAGCAAGCAAACGTTGGCGACGGCCGCCGCAAGAGTGACCGTTGCGGCGAGCGAAGCGCCGCCAATCAAGCGCGCAGCTTCCGCGAAATACCCGGTTCCCCAATCTTGCCAATTGTTCAGCGCCGCGAGCGAAGCGAAGGTTGGCAAGAAATAAGTCGCAATGGACATCGGCACCACAATCGCCAATGCTCGCGGATAGTTGCGGCGAGGATTATCTACTTCTTCCGCGACCGTGGAAAGTTGCTCGTACCCGGAATAGAGCCACACGCCAAGAGCGAGACCGACACCGAAGACTTGCGAAAACGGCTTGTGCGGCGGCGTCAGCGGCACGAAGGGGTTGTGATGCGCATGAGCCAGCGCGATCGCGGTCATCGCAGCGATAGGGAGCAGCACGGCGATCTCAAGCACAGTGGATATTTTTCCGACGAGGGTGATGCCACGAACGTTGATGTACGTGACTATCGCAATGAGCGCGGCACAAATTGCGAAATGCTCCGCGCGTGTAATGGAAGGGAAGAAAGAGCTTCCATAGTCCGCAAACAATACCGCATACGCGCTGCCGAGCAAGAACGATGCGCTCCAGTTCCACCATCCGGCCAGGAATCCCCAGAAATCGCCGTAGCCTGCGCGTACCCAACGGTAGAAGCCGCCTTGCACCGGCATTGCCGTGGTGAGCTCCGCAGCGACCAAGGAAATTGGAATACACCAGAAAAAAGGAATGAACAGCTGATAGAGCAGCGCCATGCCCGGCCCGGACGTTGTGACCATCTCTTCGAGACCGAATGGGCCACCGGTCGTGTAAGAAAACATTACAAACACGAACGAAAAGATGCCGGCCTTTTTTGCGGCAGATTTCAGCGGGAGATGATTGGCGTCAGCCACGGCAAAGAAAGAGTCAGCCGCGGGAGTGTACCCGGGGCGAGCCAAACACGCAACGGCTGTCGCGATCAAACCTAGAACTTGCGCGAGTGTTCCTTGGCCCAGCGTTCGACGACGACTTTCTTGTCGGTGTAAAACTCGATCGCGTCGCGTCCCTGGCCGTGCATGTCGCCGAAGAAACTGTCTTTCCATCCGCTGAACGGGAAGTAAGCCATCGGTGCGGCAACGCCGATGTTGATGCCGATGTTGCCGGCAGGCGCTTCGTAGCGAAAACGCCGTGCAGCCGAACCGCTCGAAGTGAAGAGTGACGCCTGATTGCCGAAGGGATTTTTGCTGAGGAAGGCCATTGCGTCGTCCAAATCCTTTGCGTGAACGAGGCTCAGCACAGGCCCGAAGATCTCCGTATGCGCCAGTTCGCTTTCGATCGAAACATCGTCAAGAATCGTCGGCTTCACGAAGTTCCCATTTTCACCGCCGACGATTTTGGCGTTGCGGCCATCCACCAAGACTTTGGCTCCGCCTTTTTCTCCCTGGCCGATCAATGCTTCCACGCGGGTCTTGCTTTGCGGAGTAATCACCGGACCCATTTGCGTGGTTTCGTCCATGCCGTTGCCAACGCGCAGATTCGCGGCGGCTTCCGCGATCGAATCGCGGAATGTTTTTTGCGCTTCGCCGATCGCCACCGCAACCGAAACCGCCAGGCAACGCTGGCCAGCGCAGCCAAACGCGCTGTCGCTGATAATTTTCGTCGCCATGCTCATGTCCGCGTCCGGCAGCACAATCACTGGATTTTTCGCGCCACCCTGGCATTGTGCTCGCTTGCCGCTTGCCGCCGCCCGCGCGTAAATATATTTCGCCACAGGTGTCGAGCCGACAAAACTCACGGCACGCACCTTGGGGTGATCGAGAATCGTGTCCACGGCAGTTTTTCCGCCGTTGACCATGTTTACTACGCCCTTGGGCAACCCGATTTGTTCGAGCAATTCAAACGTGCGCTTCATCGTCAGCGGTACGCGCTCGGAGCCTTTGAGCACGAAGGTGTTGCCCGTGGCGATTGCATATGGCAAGAACCAGAAGGGAATCATTGCCGGAAAATTGAACGCAGTGATCGCAGCGACTACTCCCATCGGCTGGCGAATCATCGTTTCGTCGATTCCGCGCGCCACATCTTCCAGGTTATAGCCTTGCATCATCATCGGAATGCCGCAGGCGACTTCGACATTTTCAATGGCGCGGCGCAACTCGCCTTTTGCTTCCCCAAGCGTTTTTCCGTTTTCGATGGTAATGAGCCGCGAGAGTTCGTCAATATGCTCTTCGAGCAGCATCTTCAATTTGAAGAGCGGCTGGATGCGGTCTTCCGGCGGCGTGCGACGCCATTCCGGAAACGCCGCTGCTGCCGCTTCAACTGCTGCGTTCACTTCGGCCGCTTCGGCAAGAGGAACCTTGCCTAACGACGCACCGGTCGCGGGATTGATCACGTCCTGCCAGTTGGCGGACGTGGAGTTCGTCCAAACTCCCCCGATGAAATGCGGAATGCGGATTTCAGAAACTGCTGTGGCGCACATGTGGAAATACCTCGGCGATCGCGAAGAGTAAAATTCCGCAGAAAATCAGAGTCAAAGCTACTTTGCGGAATTTAAGTAAAGTTTACAGGAAATTGTGTCAATGCGATACGCAGATACGCAGCGCCTTCATGAATTTTGCAGCCAGGCTTCCAGAGCGAAGTCGCCTCCGAAGTCGCGCTCGCGATAGTGCACCGCGCGGATGCGGGGCATCGCGACCGGGCCGCGAACGAAAGGAACGGTTTGCCGCCCAGCGAGAACTGGCGCGTAAAAAAGAAAAAGTTTGTCGACGATTTTTGCCGAAAGCGCCGCGCCGTTCAGCCCGGGGCCGGCTTCAAGGAGGACACTGAGAATTTCCCGGCGGCCAAGTTCTTTGAGCACCGATTGCAAATTCATCTGGGCGCCTCTGGACGGTGCGGTCATGAGTTCCACACCTGCGGATTGAAGTTTACGCGCTCCGGGAGATTTCAAGGAAGCTGCGGTGAAAACAAGGAGGTCGCCGTCCGCAGCTTTCACGATATGTGATTCCGCAGGCAGTCGCAGGTGAGTGTCCAGGATCACCCGAAGCAGGCGCCTGCGGCGAGGCAAGCCGCTGCGGTCGGTAAGCTGAGGATCGTCGGCAAGAATCGTCCCGATTCCGGTGAGCAGCGCGTCTGAAGCATGCCGCATGCGCTGCACTTCCGCGCGTGATTCTTCGGAGCTGATCCATTCGCGCGATTTTCCTTTTCCTTGTTTGGGCAAGGCGAGTTGTCCGTCGAGAGTGAGTGCAGATTTCAGCGTTACAAAAGGCTTTTTGGTTGCAGTCCAGTGAAAGAACGCTTCGTTCAGTTCTTGCGCATCAAGTTCGATGTCGTTCGGACCAACTTCCGCGGCGATTCCCGCAGCTCGCAGCTTTTCCAATCCCGCACCGGTTACGTTTGGATTCTTGTCGCGCGTGGCGACTATCACTTTCGCGATTCCGGTTTTGACGATCGCCTCGGTGCATGGTCCGGTACGGCCCTTGTGATTGCATGGTTCGAGGCTGACGTACATCGTTGCTCCGCGCGCCTTTTCGCCGGCTGATTTCAGCGCAACGATTTCCGCGTGGTCGAGTAAGTCGTATTGATGAAAACCCTCCCCGACGATTTCGCCGCCACGCACAATGACGCAACCCACCATGGGATTCGGGCTCGCCAGGCCAGCGCCTTTGCGGGCCAGCGCGATTGCATGTTGCAGAAAGCGAGTGTCGTGGTCGTTCACAGGTTCAGTCGAAAAGGGAATTGACGTAGGTTTCGGCGTCGAACGGAACAAGGTCGTCGATTTGCTCGCCGGTACCGACGAAGCGAATCGGCAATCCAAGCTCGCGCGAAATTGCCACGACTATGCCGCCTTTTGCCGTGCCGTCGAGTTTCGTCAGAATTATTCCGGTTACGCCGACTGCGGAAGTAAACTCGCGCGCCTGAGAAAGACCGTTCTGGCCGGTGGTCGCGTCCATCACGAGCAGAACGTCGTGCGGTGCGCCTGGAATCACCTTCGCGGCTGTGCGCTTCATTTTATCCAGCTCCGCCATCAAATTCGATTTGGTATGCAAACGGCCGGCGGTGTCCACGATCACGGCGTCCGCGTTGCGCGATTTTGCCGCACCCATCGCGTCAAACACGACTGCCGCCGGGTCTGCGCCGGATTTCTGCTTCACCACCTCCACGCCGTTGCGCTTGGCCCAAATTTCCAGCTGTTCGATGGCAGCCGCGCGAAACGTGTCTGCGGCGCAGAGAACTACGTTTAGTCCTTGCTGCCGCAATCGATTCGCCAATTTGCCGATGCTCGTTGTTTTTCCCACGCCGTTCACACCGACAATGAAAACCACACGCGGCCCCGTTCCATTGTTTGCCGCGCCGGTCAGTTGCAGTTCAGTGGTTGGCTGCAAAATTCGCGCGATGTGCGACTTGATCTCCTGCTTTAGCTGCATCGTGTTGGAAAGCGCGTTGCGGTCCATCTTTTCTTTAACGGAATCCAGCACTTCGCGCGTCGTTTTCACCCCAATGTCAGCGGAAATCAACGCCGTTTCCAAGTCTTTCAAGACGGAAGGATCGATTTTTCGCTCGCCGAGAAAAATCGTGTCAACGGTTTCCGCGAGCGCCGCTTTCGTTTTGGTGACGGAAGCTTTCAACCGCTCCAGCAGCGACGGTTCGGCCCTCTCGGCCTTATCCTTTTTTCCAAACAGGGAGAACATAGTCAGTTGCGCCGCCACGGGCGCAAACTAAAATTGTAACAGAGTAGGGGAATGGCGCGGCCAGCATGCCGCGGCCTCAGACTTGCACTTCGACTGCGGAGAGGCGCAGGCGACCCGCGGCAATGGCGGAATCGAGCGCGTTCACGACGGCTGCGTCGAACTTCGATCCGGTCAGCGCCTTGATGCGACCCAATGCAAAATCCAGGTCCATCGCAGTTTGGTAAGGGCGGTTTGTGGTCATCGCGTCAAGCGTGTCCGCTACGCCGATGATGCGGGCCATCAGCGGAATCTGCTGGCCGGAGAGGCCATAGGGATAGCCGCGACCGTCAATGTGCTCGTGGTGCAATTCGATTCCTGGCAGCATTTCTTTCAACTGAGAAACGGGGCGCATAATGTTCGCGCCCTTCACGGTGTGCTGCTTCATCAGATCGAACTCTTCCGGCGTCAGCGAGCCAGGCTTTTTTAGCACGCGGTCATCCACGCCGATTTTGCCTACGTCATGAAGAAGCGCGGCGATGCGCAACTTGTCCATGTCGTCCGGCGCCAGGCCCAATTCGCGGCCAATAATCTGGGAATATTTCGCCACGCGGCCCGAATGGCCTCGCGTATACGGATCCTTTTCGTCGATCGCGGCCGCAAGCATGCGAATCGAGCCGATAAACAGTTCGCGGTTTTCCTCCGCCGCTTCCTTCAGCTTCTCGATGTACTCTTCGATGTCGCTGGCCATTTTGTTGAAGTTCTCGGCCAGTTCGCTGATTTCCGAAGCTCCGCGCACCGGCGAGCGCTGATGAAATTCGCCGCGGCTGATGGCGCGAGTGGATGCGGCCAAACTGCGAACGGGGCCGCTGATTCCCACCGCAAAGAAATAGCCAAGCAAAATTGCGGCCAGGACCACGATGCTGACGAATGCAAGCGCCTGCTGGTTCAATTCCGTCACGCCGGCATCGGTGCGCGCTTCTTCCAGCTTGCGCTCCGCCACGACGGCCCAATTCAATTCGCTAAGCGTGCTGTATGTTCCAATCATGTCCACGGAATTCTTGCCATTTTTATCCGCGTAACGCATCGTTTCCGTGTTGTGCAAATCCTTGGGCAGGCTCTTGATCTGGGCGACAACTTGATTTGCGCCGGCATCTTCGCCCGGAATGAATTTCTGAGTGTCGGGATGCGCGATCAGCTTGCCGTCATGGTCCACGATGAACACCGTGCGGCCGCGCACGCTCGCATCGTTCAACCGCCGCAAAATCGGCCGGAAAGACACCACGGCGGCCAGCATGCCGGTAAATTTGTCTTGATCCATCAGTGGAATCGCAATCACAAACGCCGGCATATTGTTCGGGGCCAGCGCAATGGGGTCGCTGTGAAACTTGACCGTGTTGGGCTGCTGGCAGATTTGCAGCGCTCGGGTAAGAACTTTGTTTACGAAAGGATCCTGCTCCGCGCGAAAATTCCCCTGCGAAGCGCTGGTGCCTTTGCCATTTTTGCTGACGGCGGTCACGTAAAGGAAGGTGCTGCGATTGCTCTCTACGAGATTTTCGAGAAGCCGCGTGACTTTCGGTTCGGCTGCGGGATCTTCCACGTCCTGAATCAGGCCGGCCAATTGCAAAATCTGCTGTTCGCTTTGAAGCTGCTGAGTCTGGTTCGAGTCAAACGACTGCACTTCCTGTGCCAGCGACCGCGTCAATTCCGATTGTAGGACGCGTTCTTGATCCACCAGTTTGTCCTGGCTGAGCTGCAAAACCTGACGATGGTAAAGCCCAATCGGCAGCGCGCTGATCAGCAGCATCGCCCCCAGCACAAGCCAGAGAATGCGGACACGACCAGCCCGCATACGATCAACTGTCTGTTTCCATTTCGCTTCCATCGCCGATTCCCATTTTAAGAGGGAGGCAAGCCCAGGTGGGGTTCGTCGCGAGCCAGGGTGCTCATCAGCTAAATGGGACGAAGGTACTACTCGCCCGCGGTTGCTATTCGCGCTTTTGCGGGCGGTCCATAATTGCGCGAATGGCCGCGGTGGGCGATTTGCCTTCATGCAGGATCGCGTTAACCTGCTCGGCAATCGGCATTTCGACCCCGTTTTCGCGGGCCAGGGACAACAGAGCGTCGGCCGTCCAGACCCCTTCGGCCACACTCTTCATCCCGGCCAGGATGTCTTTCAATAGGCGTCCCTTGCCTAACTCCTGTCCTACGTATCGGTTACGGCTCAGCGTGCCGGTACAAGTCAGAACCAGGTCACCCAGCCCTGCAAGCCCACTCAGCGTTTCGGGTTTGGCTCCCAAGGCAGTCGCCAGTCGCGCCATTTCAGCCAGACCGCGTGTAATCAGCGCGGCCAGTGTATTCGCACCAAACCCCAACCCCTGGCAAGCGCCTGCGGCGATCGCGATCACGTTCTTCATTGCGCCAGCTAGCTCCACGCCAAGAACGTCGGAATTGGCGTACAGGCGGAACGCTGGCCCGCCCAATTTCTCCTGGAGCAATCGTGCGACGCCCTCATCCTCGCACGCCAACACAACTGCCGTTGGCTCACCGCGTGCCGCCTCAAGCGCAAAGGAAGGTCCGCTCAACACGGCCACCTTTGCCTGGAATCGCGGCTGCATCACCTGAGCGATCACTTTGCTCATTCGCAGGTGGGTCGCCGGCTCCAATCCTTTTGTTGCGCTCACAAAAATCGCTTGCGCCCGAAAAAACGGAAGAGCAGTCTGGTAAATTTCGCGCGCATGAGCCGACGGCATTGCACCGACTACAATTTCCGCTCCGCTCAGCGCTACCCGCAAGTCTGCCGTGACAGTCACCGCTTCGGGAATGCTTTGCCCGCGCAGGTACGCGGCGTTCTCGCGTTTCTCTTGCATCTCGTGAGCCAGCTCGGCATCCCGTGCCCACAAAGAAATTGCGTGTATCTCGCGAGTGCGAGAAAAGAGAATTGATAGCGCAGTGCCCCAGCTTCCACCGCCAAGAATTGCGATCCGGCTCACTCGGCTTCCTTCTCTTCATGCTTATGCGGAGTTTTTCGCAATGAAAACTTCGGCTCCGTCCCTTCCACAAGCCGTTGCAGATTCGCGTCGTGCTTGTAGACGATTAAGATCGCTGCCGCCAGCGTCCCCAGCGAAACCGCGAGCGGCGGCGCGTAGTGTGGCGCCCATAAGAAATAGACCAGCAGCGGCATGGAGGCGGCCGCCGAAATCGAAGCAAGTGAAACGTAGCGCGTGAAACTCACGACCAGCACAAACACCAGTAACGCACCCAGCGCAGCGGGCCAGCACAAGACTCCAAAAAAACCTGCAGCCGTCGCCACCCCTTTGCCACCGCGAAACTTCAGCCAAACAGGGAAGCAATGCCCCACCAGCGCGCCAAGTCCCGCAAGGATCTGAAACGTCGCATGCTCGGGGAAATAGCTCCGCGCCAGCCAAACTGGTGCAGCCCCTTTCGCGGCATCGAGCACTAACGTCAAAATTCCGGCGCCCAGGCCAATGCTGCGCGCCACGTTCGTCGCGCCAATGTTTCCGCTGCCGGTCTTGCGCACATCGGTCGCACCAAACAATTTTCCCAGCAGCAGACCAAACGGAATCGAGCCGCAAAAGTAAGCAGCCACAAAAAGAATCGCAGGAGTCGACGTTGTAATTTCCATCTAAGTTTTGGGCTTGCCAGAAAACGATTCGAGCGTAGTGTACTCCGCGCCCGTGGATTTTAGCTTGCTCTCGATCAAGTGGAATGACGTAGGGCTCATTTCGCCAAATAGGCTCGAAGCATGCTTCGCAATCGCCTCGCGAAGTGCAGCGGTGAGCCTTCCATCTTTGCCCCGCGCCAGCGTCAAATGAGGGCTGAACTCCCTCTCTTCGCGGGCCACGCCAATCTGTGCGAGTGATTCGTCAATGGCTCTGGCCAGGTTCGTCAAGCTCGGCGGAGCGCTCATCCCAATCCACAACACGCGAGGGCGCCTTTCATTGGGGAAAAATCCTAACGATTGGAATTTCAATGGAATCGGCAACCCGGCTGGAACTCTTCGCAGGGCTTCATTGGCGCTCGGAACCTTGTCTTCCGCAATTTCGCCCAGAAACTTCAAAGTGACGTGCAGAT
>JAFDVY010000114.1 GCA_018268785.1 Acidobacteriota bacterium
TGCGCCGCACTGCTTCTGTTTCCAATCGCGTCCGCTCCGCAAAAGGGGCCTCAGTCCGTGCCAATGCGTACCTCGGCCCTGGATTCTCACGAGGGCATGACCATCGCCGCCGAACCGCTCACCAGTCCAGAGCAATATAAACCCTCCTTCCCAAAGAAAAATCCGTTCTCCTCAGGCATCCTCGCCATTCGCGTGATGTTCCGCAATGAAACGTCCGACAGCATTCGCGTCAACATCAACCGCATCCGGCTCTCCCTGCAACTCTCCGACGACAATCGCCAGGAACTCCCCGCGCTGGCATCCGACGATGTCGCCGACGTCGTCTTCACTTCAAAAGTAAAAGATCCCAGCAAGCGCGTTCGCCTCCCGCTTCCTCTCCCCTCGGCAACAAAAATCGGCCGCGGCAAGGATTGGATGGAACTATCCAGGCAAGCCGAAGAGGCCGGCTTCCGCGACGGCGTCATCGCCCCGCATAGCAGCGCCCAGGGATTGCTCTATTTCGATATGCAGAGCCAATTCGATTTGCTTTCCAATGCCCGTCTCTACATTCCTGAGCTCGTCGCTCTTGAAAAAAATCATGGCCTGCTCTTTTTCGACATCGATTTAAGCCGCGCAACGCCGCGCTGATGGAATTTCCCTCATGTCGCCAAAATTTCTTTCCACAGCGCTAATTTGCTCCCTTCCGTTCGCTCGGCTAAAATTACTTCGCCACTAATCGGTCTCTGATCGGAAGCAATGCTCTCTTTCCTCGAACAACTGAATCCCGAACAGCGTCTCGCCGCCGAAACCACCGAAGGCCCTTTGCTCATTCTTGCCGGTGCAGGAACCGGCAAAACGCGCGCCATTACCTTTCGCATGGCCAATCTCATTTCGAAGGGCGTTCCCGCGGAAAATATTCTCGCCGTCACCTTCACCAACAAAGCCGCCGAGGAAATGCAGACTCGCGTCACCGACCTCCTCCTTCGCGCTGGAATCCCACCCGAACGTCCCTGGCTCTCCACATTTCATTCGCTCTGCGCCCGCCTCCTCCGCCGCGAGGCCTCCGCTGCCGGGCTTCCCAGGAATTTCGCCATCTTTGATGACGACGACCAGCTCGCCGCCGTAAAGCTCGCCATGCAGCGCCTCAATATCAGCGATGAAACTCTGACCCCGCGCAATGTCCTCAGCAAAATCAGCCACGCAAAAAATCATGGCCAATCCGCCGCTCAAATTCGTGGAGAGGCTTTCAGCCCCGACGGCCGCAAAGTCGCTGACGTCTTCGAAGCCTACGAAAAACTCCTCGCCCAAAGTAATGCCCTCGATTTCGACGACCTTCTCCTTCGCTCTGCCCGTCTATTAAAAGAAGCTCCGCAAGTCCGCGAACGCTGGCAGCAGCGCTTCCAGTACATCCACGTCGACGAATATCAGGACACCAACCGCGTCCAATACGATCTCCTCCGTCTCCTCACCAGCCCCAAACAAAATATCTGCGTCGTCGGCGACGAAGACCAATCCATCTATCGCTGGCGCGGTGCCGACGTCTCTATCCTTCTGAGTTTTTCCCGCGATTTTCCCGCTGCCCGTGTCATTCGACTCGAGCGCAACTACCGCTCCACGCAAAATATTCTCGACGCCGCCGGCTCCGTCGTAAAAAACAATACCGACCGCCTCGGCAAAACGCTCAAAGCTGAATCCCCCGGTGGCAGGAATCTCCGCTATTTCGAAGCGCGCGACGCCCAATCCGAAGCCGAATTCGTAGCCGGTGAACTCCAAAAACTCCTCGACGACGATTCAGACCAGACCTGCGCCGTCGAATATCGCACCAACTTTCAGTCCCGCGCATTCGAAGAAGTTTTCCGCCGCCGCGGCATCCGTTACAAACTCGTCGGCGGATTCAGCTTTTACAATCGCGCCGAAGTCAAAGACGCCCTCGCCTACGTCCGTCTCGCCATGCATCCCGAGGACGACATCTCCCTCCTCCGCGTTCTCAACGTCCCGCCGCGCGGCATCGGCAAAACCACGCTCGACACTCTTCGTGACTCCGCCCGCGCCAACTCCACCACGCTCTGGGCCACCATCGAACTTTTCCTTGCAGGAGGCTCCGCTGGCCGCGCCACAGCTCCCGTCCGCGCCTTCTACGAACTCATCCTTCGCCTCCAACAAGCCCTTAATGAACGCGAGCCCGCCGAATTCCTCCGCTACGTCCTCGACGAAACCGGCTACATGGCCATGCTTAAAGACCGCAACGCGCCCGAAGATGTCCCGCGCATTGAAAACCTCGAAGAACTCACCCGCGCCGTCGCCGAAAGCATGGATGCCGGCGAATCCTTCACCGACTTTCTCGACGCCGCCGCGTTAGTCAGCGACGCGGACTCCTTCGAAGGCAAACCCGGCGTCACGCTCATCACGCTCCACAGCACCAAAGGCCTCGAATTCGATCACGTTTTTCTCACCGGCATGGAAGAAGGCATCTGCCCGCACGGCCGCTCCATCAACGAAGAAAAAGGCGTCGAAGAAGAGCGTCGTCTCGTCTACGTCGGCATGACTCGCGCCCGTAAAACGCTCACCCTCACTCGCGCCGTCTATCGCCGCATCTTTGGCAATGAACAGCAACTGCGCGCCTCGCAGCCGTCGCGCTTTCTCGCGGAAATTCCCAGCGAACTCGTGGACACCGCAGGCGGCTCCATGGCCGAAATCGGCCAGACGCGCCGTTACGAACCAGATCCCGAATACTCCTACTCCCCCGATGAATTCATGCGCCGTGTCCGCGGCGGCCCTGCCGCGTCCCAGCGCTCTGCCACGCCCCGCCAGCGTTCGGAAACGTCCAGCTTCGGCCGCTCCTCTTCCCGCCGAACGCCAGCCGACCCCATGCTCGGCCGCAAAGTCCGCCACCCCGAATACGGAGTCGGCACAGTCGTCGGCGTCGAAGGCGATGAAGACGACCGCCGCGTCTCCGTCAGCTTCCCCGGCCGCGGCACCAAGAAATTCATCGAACGCTACGCCCAGCTCCAACCTGCATGACCGTATGCTGCAGTCGTATGGGCCTGCAGTTGTATGGGCCTGCAGTTGTAGGGGCCTGCGGTTGTAGGGGCTAACTTCTGAGTTGGCCCACCCCACCCCTGAAAATCTCCGAGCCTCCGTGCCCTCCGTGTTCCGGCCTCTGTGATCTCTGTGTTAATTCTTTCTTTTCTTTGACATCGCAAAAGTTGCGCGCGTCCCTCTTCCCACGATAAAGTGTCCTTCGCACTTATCTTCGTATCCGGCAGGCAGGGATTTCGCATCACCGGATGCGCTCGGAGCGCCTGAGTGGCCTCATCCCTGTTTCGTCGCAAGAGCATCGACCAACTCATTTCCGATTGTGAAGGCGCCGAGTACCGCCTCAAGAAATCCCTCGGCTGGCTGAGCCTCACCTCCCTGGGAATCGGCGCGGTCATCGGCTCCGGCATTTTCACCATCGTCGGCACCGCCATCGCCGGCCAAAAATTCCAGACCTCCTCCATTCTCAACGCCCCGCTTCTCCAATATCTCATCCATCACAATGCATCGTTCGGCCGCCCGGGTGCTGGCCCCGCCATCGCCATCTCTTTCGTCCTCGTCGCCATCGCTTGCGGCTTCGCTTCCGTCTGCTATGCCGAACTCGCCGCCATGATCCCCATCGCTGGCAGCGCGTACACCTACACCTACGCCACCATGGGCGAAATCATCGCCTGGATCATCGGCTGGGATTTAATCCTCGAATATGCCGTCAGCAACATGGCCGTCAGTGTCGGCTTTTCCGCGCACCTGGTCGATCTGCTCGACTGGTTCGGTTTACATCCCGATCCCAAATGGATTTCGCCAGCCTATCTTCCCAGCGGGCTCCCCGACCTGCAGGGCAACTTGATTTACGGCCCAGGCTGGCACTTCGGTTTCAACTGGCCTGCCTTCATCATCGTCATGCTGCTCACCGTAATTCTCGTCCGCGGCATCAGGGAATCCGCCAGAACCAACAACATCATGGTGATGGTCAAAATCATCGCGATTCTCGCGTTCATTACCTTCGCCTCGCGCTTCATTCACACTTCCAATTGGCACCCTTTCTCGCCCAATGGCTGGCCCGGCATCCTCACCGGCGGCTCCATCGTATTCTTCACCTACATCGGCTTCGATTCCGTCTCCACTGCCGCGGAAGAATGTACCAACGCGCAGCGCGACCTCCCTCGCGGCATCATCGCCACTCTCATCGTCTGCACCATTCTCTATATCGGCGTAGTTGTTGTCCTCACCGGCCTCGTCAAGTGGGACACGCTTCTCGACGACGCCGCACCCGTTGTCAACACTCTCAAGAAACTCCATGTATCTAACCTGCGCCTCGTCGTTCTTATCGGCGCTCTCATGGGGATGATCTCTTCCCTCCTCGTTTTCCAAATCGGCCAGGCACGCGTCTGGTTTGCCATGTCGCGCGACGGCCTCTTCCCGAAAGTCTTCAGCCGTGTTCACCACAGGTTTCTCACTCCCGACTTCTCCACCTGGGTCGCAGGCTTCGTCGTCGGTGTCCCCGCAGGACTTTTGGACATCGGCACTCTCGGTGATCTTGCTAACATCGGCACTCTCTTCGCCTTCGCCCTCGTCGCCGCGGGCGTGCTCATTCTTCGTTATCGCGAGCCCGACCGCAAACGCGCCTTCCGCGCTCCTGGCGGCCCGCTCGCTCCAATTATGACCATCCTTACCTGCTTGCTCCTGATGGCCGGACTGCCTATCATGAATTGGATCCGATTTTTTGGTTGGCTCTTTATCGGACTTGTAATTTATTTCTCGTACAGCCGGAAGCGCAGTACGCTCAATCTGCCGCCGGCCAAGTAACCCTGTGAGTCAGTTGAGTTTCATGGTTCGTGTCACAATGGCCAGAGCTCAATCGGCTCACTAACCCTGGATAGAGCGAGGCTATCGCGTCGTGCTCCGCACTGTTCGCGCTTCCAATCTGAATCTTTTTCTTGCGCTGACCTGCTCTTTCGCGTTCGCGGCCCTTTTCGTCCCCTCTCAGGCCCGCGCTTGGGGCGAAAGTGCCAATAAACTCGTTGTCAATCGCGCTATCGAAACTCTCCCTCCCGACATTCGCCCCTTTTTTGAAAATAGCCGCGGCTTCTTGTTGCTGCACGTCAACGACCCACTGGCGGAAAAAACCCCGGCCGAGCGCAACAAACAATTTCTCTTGCTCGAAAAATACGGCCACTTTCCTTTTGAAGCCATTCCCCGAGACTACAAGGCCGCCGTCGCAAAATTTGGCCGTCCCAAGCTCGAAGCCAATGGACTCCTTCCCTGGCAAATCGGCGTCTACAGTCAGAAACTCACCGAGTCCATGCGCGCCGGCAAATGGGACGAAGCGCGTCTCAACGCCGCCATCCTCGCCAATTACGTCGCCGCCTCCCACGATCCCTTCAACACCACAGACAACAATGACGGCCGCCTCTCTGGCCAGCTCGGCGTTAACGAACGCTTCGGCGCCACCCTTATCGATCGCTATAGCTCTTTTTTTCCCATGCGCCCCAATGACGCCATGTTCATCGGCGACCCAACGGACTACGCCTTCGAGGCATGCCTTCGCTCCCACAGTTGGCTCGAAACCATCCTCTTCGCCGACCGCAATGCGCGCCGCGGCCTCAAATCCTACAACGACGAATACTACGACCGTTTCTACAATCAAGCCGCCGCACTCTTGATTCGCCAGCTCTCTGATGCCTCCACCGACGTCGGCTCCTTCTGGTACACCGCCTGGAAAAACGCCGGCTCCCCCCAACTCCCCCACTGACAACGAGGTTGAACTCAGTCCTACGCAAGCAGTTCAACTATTGGCCGATTCTCCGTGCTCTCTGTGCTCCGACCTCTGCGTCCTCTGTGTTAAATTCTTTTATTGCGCCGACCAATGACCTCGCACCCTTTCCCCGAACACATCCTCTCTCTCCCCAAAGCGGAGTTGCATCTCCACCTCGAAGGCAGCATCCGCCCTGCTATCGTCACGCAACTTTCCGCCCGCCACGGCGTCTACTACAGCGAAGACGAAGTCCTTCGCCGCTACTCCTACTCTGACTTTCTCGGCTTCCTCGACGCCTTCAAGTGGGTGACTTCCTTTCTCCGCGAGCCCCGCGACTACGCGCTCATCGTTGAAGATCTCGCCCAACAACTCCTCGAACAAAATGTCGTCTACGCCGAAATCACTCTGTCCGTGGGCATCATGCTGCTCCGCAAGCAGCGGCCCGAACGAAACTTCGAAGCGATGCTTCGCGCCGCTGAGCCCTTCGAATCACGCGGCCTGAAATTGTTCTGGATTTTTGACGCCGTTCGGCAGTTTGGCCCCGATGCAGCCCTGGAAGTTGTGAACACAGTGCGCAATTCTGCTTCAAAAAAAATCGTCGCCTTCGGCATTGGTGGCGACGAACTCAGTGTCCCGACCGCCGAATTTCGCCTCGTCTACGACACTGCTGCATCCCTCGGCCTGCATCGCCTCATGCATGCCGGAGAAGTCGGCGGTCCTGAAAAAATCCGCGAAGCCGTCGAACTCCTCGGCATCGAACGCATCGGCCACGGCATTGCCGCCATTCACGATCCCGCCCTCATGGATCTCCTCGCCGATCGCCGTATCCCTCTCGAAGTCTGCCCGGGCAGCAACATCCTCACCGGAGCCCTTGCAAAGCAACTCTCCCAACAAAACGCAACCATCCAAGACCACCCTCTTCCCAAACTTCTGCGTCACGGCATTCCCGTCACCCTCTCCACCGACGACCCCACCATGTTCCACACCGGCCTCGCCACTGAATACCGCAACGCCCACCGCATGGGCCTCTCCGAATCCGAACTCCGCTCCCTCATCCAAACCAGCTTCGACCACGCCTTCGCTCTCGCCTCTGCCCCAAACCACCGCTAGCAAGAAGCTTGTCATCCTGAGCGCATCCAAGAAGATGCGCGAAGGACCTCAACCAACTGAACTTGCTTCGGCGCGCTCGCTCCGTCCGTCACTAGATTTCCCGCACCTTTGTCTCCTACACGGCTAGACTGTCATTGCTTTTCTTCTTCTCCGCTTTCAACCCCAGCGCAAACGTAAGATAACTTGTCATTCCTAGCCCGCCGATTTTTGGCGGATTGGGAATCTGCTTTTTCTTCTCCGCTTTCAACCCAGTGCAAACGTAAGATAACTTGTCATTCCTAACCCGCCGCTTTTTGGCGGGTTGCGAATCTGCTTTTTCCTCCCCGCTTTCAACCCCAGCGCAAACGTAAGATAACTTGTCATTCCTAACGCGCCGCTTTTTGGCGGTTACGAATCTGCTTTTTCTTCTCCGCTTTCAAGCCCAGCGCAAACGTAAGATAACTTGTCATTCCTAACCCGCCGCTTTTTGGCGGGTTAGGAATCTGCTTTTTCTCCGTATTTTCCGGGCTGCATCCGAAATGCTATAATTCCCCCATGAAAGCACACGTCTGGGTCATGCCGAAGCGCACCGTTCTCGATCCGCAAGGTCAAACCATCCAGCATGCCCTTTCCGGACTCGGCTACAGCGCCGTCAAAGACGTCCGCCAGGGCAAATTCTTCGTTCTCAATCTCGACGGCCTCACCCGCGAAGACGCTCAATCGCAAACTGAGCGCATCTCCAAGGAAGTCCTCACCAATCCCGTCATCGAAGAATTCCGCTTCGAGATTCTCGACTAAACCTAACCAACTGATTCTCCTGGCTTTGTTTTCGATTGACTTACGATACCTTCTGTATTAAGATACGCATCAGGTAATTCTGTGCCTGCGGTTCAAGCGCTCCTTTTTGACCCGGTTTGTATATCTCTTTTAAAATCATAACCATGCAAATTGCCCCGCTCGTAACTCCTTTGTTTTGATATTCATCTGAATTGCCCGGGGGTGGGGTGGCCAACACGCCCAGGGCGTCTCTCGGTCTTCATAAACGATCGGCCACATCGCTTCTTTCCAGTCATCGGTCTCTTCGGTCACCGTGCTACGCTTCTTTATCTGCTCGGAGGAGCTCGCCAAATGTGCGGTATCGTGGGCTATATCGGCCCCAAAAAAGTTGTGCCCGTCATCATCGAGGGTCTGCGCAAACTCGAATATCGCGGCTATGACTCTGCCGGCATCGCCGTCGTCACCGGCGACGGAAAGCTCGACATCCGCCGCGCCTCCGGAAAACTCCGCAATCTCGAAGAAGTAATTCAGAAATCGCCGCTCGAAGGCGCCTACGGCATCGGCCACACCCGTTGGGCCACGCACGGCCGTCCCACGGAAGAAAACGCTCACCCCCACCGCGATTGCACCGGCCAGATCGTCGTCGTCCACAACGGCATCATCGAAAACTATTTGGAACTAAAAGAGCAGCTCCAGCGCGAAGGCCACAAATTCGTCACGGAAACCGACACGGAAATCGTCGCCCACCTCGTCGAGAAAAACTCCCAAGGCGGCGTTCCCCTCGAAGAAGCCGTCCGCAAATCACTTCATCAACTTCGCGGTATCTACGCGCTCGTTTTCATGTCCGCTCGCGACCCTCACAAGATCGTCGCCGCCCGCATGGGCCCGCCCGCCGTGATCGGCCTCGGCGAAAACGAATTTTTCGTCGCCAGCGATATTCCCGCTCTGCTCGAGCACACCCGCAATATTTTTTTCCTGCAAGACGGCGATATCGCCGTCCTTACCCAATCCGGCGTTCGCGTCATGGACCACGATGGAAAATCCGTCGAGCGCAAACCGCACCATGTCGCCTGGGACCCCATCATGGCGGAAAAGGGCGGCTACAAGCATTTCATGCAGAAGGAAATCTTCGAGCAGCCGCGCGCCGTTCGTGACACGCTTCTCAGCAGCATCTCGCGCGACACCGGCAAAACATATCTTGGCGATCTCGGCCTCACCGCGGATCAATTCCGCGCTTTCGATAAAGTTCGCATCGTCGCCTGCGGCACAAGCTGGCACGCGGGCCTTGCCGGAAAATTCATGATCGAGCGTCTCGCTCGCCTTCCCGTCGAAGTGGACTACGGCAGCGAATTTCGCTACCGCGATCCCATCCTCGACGCAAAAACCCTCACTGTCTGCATCAGCCAATCGGGCGAAACCGCGGACACCATCGCCGCACAGCGCGAAGCAAAACAAAAAGGCTCCCCAACCATAGCCATTTGCAACGTTGTCGGCTCCATGATTACGCGCGAAGCCGCGGGCTCCATCATCACTCACGCCGGTCCCGAAATCGGCGTCGCCTCGACAAAAGCTTTCACTTCACAACTCACGGCTCTTCTTCTTCTCGCCATGCACCTCGGCGAAGTTCGCGGCACCCTCTCCGCCGAAGCTGCAAAATCGCTCCTCGAGGAATTCGCGCGCATTCCTCACAAAATGGAGACCGTTCTCCAAATGGAAGAATCCGGCACCTTTGAATCGCTCGCCCGCCAATTTTTTCGTTGCACCGATTTTCTTTACCTCGGCCGCGGCATCCACTACCCCATCGCCCTCGAAGGCGCCCTCAAACTAAAAGAAATTTCCTACATCCACGCCGAAGGCTACCCCGCCGGGGAAATGAAGCATGGTCCCAATGCTCTCATTGACGAAAATCTTCCCGTGGTCGTTCTCGCCACGCGCGACGAATCCGATCCCGCCTCCATCACCCTTTACGAAAAATCCGTATCCAACATGCAGGAAGTCCGCGCCAGAGACGGTATCGTCATCGCCATCGTCACCGCGGGTGACCATCTCGCTCGCTCCGCCGCCAATCATGTCATCGCGCTTCCGCCCGCGCCTGAGCTCCTCGCACCGCTTCTCGAAATCATTCCGCTTCAGTTGCTCTCCTACCACATCGCCGTCCGCCGCGGTTGCGACGTCGACCAGCCCCGCAACCTCGCCAAATCCGTCACCGTCGAATAATTTCTCCTACGTTCGCCTGGACGCCAATTTCACTTACGTGAAAGTATGGGCACGATATTCCGGGCAGCAGCCGGAATATCGTGCCCTCTTCGATGCCAGCCCCACCCACAATCTGTCTTCATCGCCCGCTTTCGTAGCGCCGGGCTTCAGCCCGGCATCTTCGATGTAAGCCCCACCGAACCTTCTCCACCTTTTGCTAGAATGTCTTCATGCCCTTCCGTACCCGGGTCTCGCGCATCCTCGCGTCCTGTTCGCTCATCTTCTTTTTCACCGCCACTCTTTCCAACGCACAAACTCCCGCCTCCCCCGCCGCCACCCTCCACGAAATCCACGTGGACGGCTTCAAACGCCTCACCGAACCTCAAATCATCGCCCTAACCGAACTCCAGCTAAACTCCCAGGTATCCCGCGAATCCCTCCAGGCCGCCGCCGACAAACTCGTCGCTTCCGGTCTCTTCGCCCACGTGAAATACGACTTCCACACCAAGGGCGACCAGGTCACCGTAAATTTCCACGTCGAAGAAAACTCGCTCCTCCCCGCCTTCTTCGACAACATCCCCTGGTTCGACGATTCCGAACTCAACGCCGCAATCCACGAAAAAAATCCTGCCTACGACGGCACGCTCCCCGAATCCGGCCCGCTCGTCGACCAGGCCGCTGACACGATCAAGTCTCTCCTCGCCTCCCACAAACTCGACGTAGTCGTCACGCACCAGGTCATGCAGAACCCCATCGGCGACGGCAACGTGCAATCTTTCGCCATCGAAGGCGCCGCCGTTCAAATCGCTTCTATCGGTTTCGGCGATCCTTCGCTCGATACAGATCGTGCCGTCCAGGCGCACCTCGGCGAACTCCGCGGCAAACCCTACTCCCGCCTGGCTATCGATGTTTTTCTCACCGAACAGGTTCGCCCCTCCTACATCAAGAAAGGTTACCTCCGCCTAAAACTTGGCCCGCCTCAAGTTCGCCTCACCGGCGCTCCTACCGAAAAACTCCCGGACAAAATTCCCGTCTACGTTCCCGTCGAAGCCGGCCCCGTCTATCATTTCTCAAATGTCCAATGGTCCGGCAATTCCGTCCTCACCGCGGACATTCTAAACACTGCGTTCGGCATGAAAGCCAACGACATCGCCGACGGCGAAAAAATCTTTTCCGGTTGGGACCGCATCCAGGACGAATACGGCCGCCGCGGCT
>JAFDVY010000115.1 GCA_018268785.1 Acidobacteriota bacterium
AAGGAATACAAAAACCGAATCTGGGTCACACGGCCAAGACCGGGCGTCGACCGCTGCGCGTCGGCCTGGCTGATTCGGCGCTTTATCGACCGCAAGGCGCGCTTTGCCTTCGCGCCGGAAGACCGCGTGCGCGCCGGTGCCGTCCCGTTCGACATGTTTCACGAAGAGGGCTTCGGACATCGCGGCAACGACTGTACCTTCGAGACTCTTGAAAAGCAGTTTCGTATCCGGGACGCGAGGGTTGCGGTCATCGGGCAAATCATCCACGACGCGGACCTGCTGGACGAGAGGTTTGGGCACAAAGAAGGCTACGGAGTGGACGAGATACTCAAGGGGTGGGCGCGGCAAGGAATTCCCGACGACAAACTCCTGGAGCGCGGCATGGAATTGATCGAAGGGCTGTACCACGCTGCGGGAAAGTGAGTTGAGGAAACGTGCTGCGGAACGGAATGCTTTGGAAGATAACGCTCGGAGCGCTTTTGACGTTCGCTTTGGTGCGTCCGTCGTTCGCACAATCGAGCGAGCAACAAGCGAAGACGTTCACCCTCGAAGAAGCCGTGGAGTTCGCGCTGAAAAACTATCCGGCAGTGCGCGCTTCCCTGGAACGAGTCCGGTCCGCTCAAGCTGGCGTGGGCGTGGCGCGAACGAGCTACTTGCCCCGGACGGACATCCTCTGGCAGACAAACCGCGCCACGGACAACAACGTTACCGGCCTCCTCTTTCCAAATTCCGTAACCGCTCCAATCACCGGCCCCGTCGTGCCGTCGCCGTCGAACCAAAGCGCCTGGGGAAGCGCGGGCGGGCTGTTGTTCTCCTGGGAGCCTCTCGACTTCGGATATCGCGGAGCAAAGGTGGATGCGGCGCGCGCGGCGCAGAATCGCGCGGCGGCGGAGGCGTCGCTCACGCGTCTGGATGTCACGGTCGCGACGGCAAATGCGTACCTGACGCTGCTCGCGGCGGAACAAACGATCCGCGCAGCGCAAGCGGATGTGGAACGTCGCGAAACGTTTGCCAAGTCCGTTCACGTTCTCGTGGATAACCAGCTACGCGCTGGCGCCGATGCGTCACGGGCGGACGCGGAACTCGCCCGCGCGCGCGTCAATTTGGCCAGATCCCAGCAACAGGCGGCGACGAGCCGCGCAGCGCTCGCAAACATTCTGGGAATTGCAGATCAAACCGTCGAAGTGCGGGAAGGCGTCTTGCTCGGCGCTGCCCCTTCGGTGGCTCCGCCGTCGACTTCCGTCGCGGCGAATCCCTTTGCCGAAGCCCAAAAAGCGCGAGTGCAGGAATCACAACTCCTCGTCCACGCCCTCGATCGCTCCTATTACCCGAAATTCTATCTCCAGTCCGTGGTCATGGGGCGCGGCAGCGGTTTTGATCCTGCTGGCAAATTTCTCGGAGGGACGGAGGGGTTGGGTCTGGACCGCGCAAACTGGGCGGGCGGCCTCACGGTAACATTCCCGGTATTTGATATTTTTTCCATTAAGGCGAAAAAGGCCGTGGAGGCGGCGAACGAACGCGCTGAAGAAGCACGCTACGATCAGGCACTACAGGATCTGACGGGACAGTTGCGAAAGGCGCAAGCCTCGCTCGACGGCGCACGAAAAGTCGCGGAGAACACACCGGTTGAACTCGAAGCGGCTCGAACGACGGAAACGCAGGAGCGGGCGCGGTATCAAGCGGGACTGGCGACGCTTGTGGATGTGTCGGATGCACAGAGTTTTCTGGTCCAGGCGGAGATTGACGACGCGCTCGCGCGTCTTGCCGTCTGGCAAAATCTCGCCTCGGTCGCCGCAGCCCAAGGCGATTTGGCTCCGTTTCTGCAATCGTTACGCGACGCGGCACGAGGAGCGCACTGACTATGTGGCTTCTCCGCGCCGCGCTCCGCAGTCCCATCTCCGTCGTCGTGCTGGTGATCGGTGTGGCGTTGTGCTCGATTCTCGCGCTCGCGCGGATGCCGGTCGACATTTTTCCCAACCTAAATTTACCGGTGATCTATGTCGCGCAGCCCTACGGCGGAATGTCTCCCGCGCAGATGGAAGGCTATCTCGTCTACTACTACGAATATCACTTCCTCTACATCACCGGGATCGAATCGGTTGAGTCGAAATCCATTCAAAACGTAGGGTTACTGAAGCTGACGTTTCATCCCGGCACGGACATGAGTCAAGCGGCGGCGCAGACGGTCGGATATGTCGATCGAGCACGCGCCTTCATGCCCCCCGGCACCGTTTCTCCCTTTATCATGCGCTTTGATGCGGGCAGCGTCCCGGTGGGCTATCTCGTCTTTTCGAGTTCCACCAAAAGCGTTGGCGAGATCCAGGACCTCGCGCTGAACCGCGTGCGACCACTGTTTGCGACTCTGCCGGGAGTTTCCGCGCCGCCTCCGTTTGGCGGCAACCAACGCACGATTGTGGTGAGTGTCGATCCCGATCGTTTGCGCGCCTATCGCATGGCTCCCGAGGAGGTTGTGCAGGCGCTGAGTACAGGAAACACGATTGTGCCGGCGGGAAATGTTCGAACGGGAGACCTGCTGCGCCTCGCGCCGATCAATTCGGTTGTCTCGAACATCAAGGAGTTGCAGAACCTGCCGATTCGCGCGGGCGCCGGCCCGACCGTTTTTCTGCGCGATGTGGGCACCATCGAAGATTCAAGCGACATCGTCACCGGCTATGCCGAAGTAAACGGCCGCCGCACGGTCTATATTCCGGTGACCAAGCGCGCTGACGCATCGACTCTGGCCGTGGTCAACGAAGTGAAAGCGAGCCTCGCGCAATTTCAATCGGTCGTTCCACCCGACATCAAGATCGACTACGAATTCGACCAGTCGTCGTACGTCCGGAATTCCCTGCTTTCGGTCGTGAAGGAGGGACTCCTCGGAGCGGTATTGACGGGAGTGATGGTGCTGTTCTTTCTGCGCGACTGGCGAAGCGGCCTCATCGTCGTGGCGACGATTCCCTTCGCACTCCTGGCTGCGGTCGTAGCATTGTGGGGCGCGGGCCAGACGGTGAACATCATGACGCTTGGCGGCCTGGCGCTCGCGGTCGGCATCCTTGTCGACGAATCGACGGTGGTGATGGAAAACATTCACAACCATCTCGGCCAGGGCCGTGGCCGAGCGGTGGCCGTACTCGAAGCGAGCAAAGAAGTCCAGATTCCGCGCCTTTTGGCGATGCTGTGCATTCTTGCCGTGTTTGTTCCCTCGTTCTTCATGACCGGAGTCTCGCGCTCGCTCTTTGTGCCGCTTTCGTTGGCGGTGGGTTTTGCGATGGCGGCATCGTACTTCCTGTCGAGCACGCTGGTGCCGGTTTTGTCCACGTGGATTCTGCATGAGCATCCGCCGGAAAGGGAAGACACGCCGTCGTTGCTCCACCGCGTACGAGACAGGCTTGGCCGAATTCTGAACCGGCTCATGGCGATTCGCGGTCTCACGGTTTCCGCCTACGTTGTGGTCTCGATTGCGGTGCTTGTCCTTTTGGGTCCCTATCTTGGACGAGAGATCTTTCCGCGAGTTTCCTCGGGTCAATTGCTGCTGCGATTCCGCGCGCCGATTGGGACACGCGTGGAGACGACGGAAAGACTTAGCCTCGACGTGTTGCGGTCGATTCAGGAAACGGCTGGGCCGGCCAATGTGGCCATGTCCCTGGGGTATGTAGGTGCGGTTCCTCCGAGCTATCCAATCAACGCCATCTATCTCTGGACGAGCGGGCAGCACGAAGCCGTCTTGCGCGTGGCTTTGAACCCGGACTCGCATATTCGCGTCGACGAGCTCGAGGAGCGTTTGCGGAAAGCCTTGCCCAACAAATTTCCGGGCTGCCAGTTTTCTTTCGAAGCAGGAGACATCGTGACGCAGATCATGAACTTCGGCGCTCCGACGCCCGTGGAGGTCAACGTCAGCGGGCCGGACCTCGGAGTGGATCGCGCCTTTGCCGCGAAACTCCGAGCGGAGGTCGCCAAGATTCCGGCTCTTCGTGACCTCCAATATGACGAACCGCTCGACTATCCCAGCATCGACATCAACGTGGACCGCGAACGCGCGGGACAGCTTGGTGTAACCACCGCCGGTGTGGGCCAGTCGTTCCTGGCGGCGACTTCTTCAAGCAGATTCGTGGCGCCAAATTATTGGGCAGACCCGAAGTCCGGTGTCGCCTATCAGGTGCAGGTGCAGATTCCGCAGTCTGGGATGACTTCAGTTCAAGATGTCGAACACATTCCGGTAACGCAGGGCGCTGCTTCGCATCCGTTGATTGGCGACGTCGCGCAAGTGGGATACGGAACCGTAGTCGGCGAATATCATCGCCTAAACGGGCAGCGCATGGTGACTCTGACCGCGAATGTCTCGGGAGAAGACCTCGGCAGGATTTCCTCGCAACTGGACAGCGCCATCCGGCGCGCCGGAGAACTGCCTCGCGGCGTGAAGGTCGCCGTCCGCGGTCAGATCGGTCCGATGAAAGAGACTTTGACGAATCTTGGAATCGGCCTGCTGCTTGCGGTGCTCGTGATCTATCTGCTGCTTGCGGCGAACTTTCAATCGTTAAGACTTGCGTTCATCGTGCTCTCGACTGTGCCCGCGGTGATCTGTGGAGTGGTCTTCATGCTGTTGCTGACGGGCACGAGCCTGAATATTCAATCGTTCATGGGGGCGATTATGGCGATTGGCGTCGCGGTGGCGAACGCGATCCTACTCGTCACGTTCGCCGAGGAACATCGTAGGGCTGGCACGGCAGCGACTGAGTCGGCGTTGTACGGGGCCAAGACGCGCTTGCGGCCGATTTTGATGACGAGCTTGGCGATGATTGCGGGGATGGTGCCGATGGCTCTCGGTATTGGTGAAGGAAGCCAGCAAACCGCTCCGCTCGGACGCGCAGTGATTGGCGGCCTCCTCTTTGCGACTGCAGCCACACTGGTGATTCTGCCTCTCGTATTTTCACTCGTTCAGCAGCGTGTGGGGATCAGGTCGCCTTCCCTCGACCCCGACGACCCTGCGAGCGCGTTTGCGCGAGGCACCAGCGCTCTGCCCGGAGAAACGACATGACACGATTGCAAATTCTCCCGTTTTTACTTCTCGCCGCCGCGTGCTTGTGTGCTTCCTGCACCTCAAACCCGAATTCGGCCGCGAAGGTTCAGGCGTCCGCAGCAGCGACGCCGACGGTGGAGGTCAGTAAAGTCGTGTCCAGGAAGCTCTCGATCACGACGCGCCTGCCGGGCGAGTTGCAAGCATACGAAGCCGTGGCCATTTTCCCGAAAGTGACCGCCTACGTCGATTCCATCGCCGTCGACCGTGGAACGCGAGTGCGGTCTGGACAAATCATGGCGCGTCTTGTGGCGCCGGAGCTTCCCGCGCAGCGTGCCGAAGCGCAGTCGAAGGTCCAGGCGGCCGAGGCGCAGCGGGCCGAGGCGGAAGCCAAGCTCGCTTCCGATCAAAGCACATTCGACCGGCTGAAAAGCGCGTCGGCGACGCCGGGTGTGGTTGCGGGCAACGATCTTGAAGTAGCGCAACGAGCAGTCGATGCGGACCGCGCCAAGGTTGAAGCGATGCGAGGCGGCACTGAGGCGGCAAAGTCCGCTTTGAAATCAATTACCGAAATTGAGAGTTATCTGGAGGTTCGCGCCCCGTTCGATGGAGTGGTGACGGAGCGGAACGTTCACCCAGGATCGCTGGTGGGGCCCGCGACTAGCAACCCGGCAGCCGCAGTGCCGATGGTGCGCGTGGAAAGGTTCCGCAAGCTGCGGCTCGTGATTCCGGTTCCTGAGAAATACGCGGCGGGCATGAATACGGGCACAAAGGTGGATTTCACGGTGCCGGCATTTCCGAGCGGGACTTTTTCGGGCACGCTGGCACGCATCGCGCACGCCGTCGATGTGAAGACACGGACAATGCCGGTGGAGCTGGATGTCGAAAATACGGACGGCCGATTGAGCTCCGGCATGTTCCCCGAAGTGCTCTGGCCGGTGCGGCGAAGAGAGCCGACGCTCTTCGTACCGATTTCCGCGGTCGCGCGAACGACGGAGGCGACGTTCGTCATCCGCGTCCGCGACGGAAGCACCGAATGGGTTAACGTACAGACCGGAGAACAGGACGGGAAGTCGATCGAGGTGTTCGGAAACTTGCACGAGGGAGACGAGGTTGCCGCCCGAGGAACGGATGAACTGCGGTCGGGGACCCGCGTGAACGCCCAATTTGCAGCGCCGGAGCAGCAGCGAGGGCCGAAATGATTTCACCAGCCACGTATTCGAATTCAGTTGTCAGCGAAGGAGGAAAGTCATGATTGGAAGGCTATGGTGTTTGATTCTCGTTTGTCTGTTTGTTCCGCTCGCCGCGAGAAGCCAAGGGCTGAACACGTCAACGATTGACCACGCTCTCGGCCGTTCCGGCCAGAAGGCAGGAGAAGTCTACAGAGTGGGGTTCCCGCGGACCGACTTGCATGTGACCGTGCAAGGAGTGCCCGTTAAGGCGGGACTGGCGCTAGGGTCGTGGGCTGCTTTTTCGGGAACGGACGAAAACGCCACGGTGATGGGAGACTTGGTCCTGCTCGACTCCGAAGTCAATCCTGTCATGGAGAAGTTGCGCTCCGCCGGTTTTGAGATCACGGCTGTACATAATCACCTGCTGGGTGAGACGCCACACGTGATGTACGTGCATTACATGGGTCATGGAAGCGCCGCTCAGATAGCGGGTTCCCTAAAAGCCGCTCTTGCCGCCTCGAAGACGCCTCTTGAGAAGCCCGCGGCGCCGGCGTCCGAGCCTGCTGCTGTTCCCGAGTGGGTCAAAACAGTGAACGACACGATCGGGCGGCAAGGCACGTTCCGAGGCGGAGTGCTTTCCTTCGGCTTAGCGCGTTCCGAGGCCGTCACGGAAGGCCGCATGACGCTCACTTCACCGCAAGGCGTTGCGGAGTCCATCAACTTTCAAGAAGCGGGTGCCGGCAAAGTCGCCACGACGGGGGACTTTGTCCTAACGGCAGACGAAGTCAACCCGGTTATTTCAGCGCTGGAGGAGCATCATATTTCGGTCACCGCCTTGCATAGTCACATGCTTACGGAGCAGCCACGCCTGTTCTTCATGCACTTCTGGGCCGCTGACGATACAGCCTCCGTCGCTGCGGGAATCAAAGCCGCCCTCAGCCATATCGCGATCAAGTAGGAACGGGGCAATGACCGGAACACACCTAGCGTTCTGCGGGGCGGTGCTTGTGGCTCTAACACTGCCTTTGACATTTGCAGCCACAGGGGCTGCTCAATCGAGCGGACCCACGCTCAAGAAAATAGCGGAGTTCGATCTGCCGGGCCCAGGCGGGAAGCGCTTCGACTACCTCACGATTGACGCGGACGACCGCTATTTGATTTCGGCTCACCTCGCCGCTGATCAGACGTACGTGATTGATGTTCGGACGAACAAGGTCGTCGCGACAGTCACGGACACGCCCGGGGCGGAGGGCGTTGAGTACGTTCCCGAACTCAAGAAGTTCTACACGTCCAATGCCCGCGACAACACGATCGGTGTCGTGGACCTCAAGCAGATGAAGGTCGTGAAGAAACTGAAGACGGAAGCGAAACCGGACGGGAGCGCGTACGCCGCTCCCTTCCACAAGCTCTATGTGTCGGACGAACGCGGGAAAGCGGAGGCCGTCGTCGATGTAACCAAGGACGAGATCGTGAAGACGCTGCATTTCGACAGTGAAACGGGAATGCCGCAATACGATCCGGTCGCTCGCAAGGTATACGTCAACCTACAGGACCAGAACATCTTCGCGGTCATCGATCCGGCGACGGACGCGATTGTTGGCCGCTACCCGGTTGGAAAATGCACGGGAAATCATGGCATGGCGCTCGACCCCGAGCATCATCGCGCGTTTCTCGCCTGCGAAGGAAATGAACTTATGACCGTTTTCGACCTGAACAAGAACGCCGCGATTGCATTCCTGCCGCTCGCGGGAGGCCCGGACGTCATCAAGTTCGACCCGGGTCTGCGGCGCATTTATGTGGCGTGCTACAGCGGTGCGATTTCCGTCTTTCACGAGGACGACGCCGATCACTACCGCAAGCTCGAAGACTTTCGCGTACAGCACGGCGTGCACACGGTGGCGGTGGATTTGCAAACGCATCGCCTCTACACACCGGAACAGGAAGAGGACGGGAAGCCGGTAGCGCGAATGGTCGTGTACGACGCGGTTGGCGACCGCTAGCCGCGCGGAGAGGTTGAAAAAGAAGAGCGAGGTTCGCTACACGCTACGATGTCGCTGATCGATCTCATGCCGGTAGCGCTGCGCGCATTGCCGCGGGACGCAGGCGTGTTGTTCCTCACCCGGTTTCTGCGGCTCTTCGCGTACGGCGCGCTGTCGGTCGTCCTTGTGTTCTATCTCGTGAGTCTCGGCCTTACGGAATCACAGGTCGGACTGCTTCTGACGCTGACGCTTGCTGGGGACATCGCGATCTCGCTCTTTCTCACGACGAGGGCAGACCAAATGGGCCGACGACGCACGCTGATCGTCGGTGCAATTTTGATGGTGGCAGCAGGCATTGCCTTTGCGTCAACGCACAACCTGTTCTTCTTACTTATCGCGGGAACCATCGGCGTAATCAGTCCGAGCGGACACGAAGTTGGGCCGTTCCTCTCGATCGAACAGGCCGCCCTGTCCCACGTGGTTCCCGCCAGTGGACGCACTGAGGTGTTCGCGTGGTACACGCTGGCGGGTTCAGTTGCGACCGCTTTCGGCGCTCTCGCTGGCGGCGCATCTGCGGGGATGGCGCAGAAGGCGTCGCTCTCCACGTCCGACAGCTACCGGGTTGTTGTCCTTCTCTACGCCGCTCTTGGCGTCACTCTTGCGGTTCTCTTCGCACGTTTGTCGTCATCCACCGAAGTCGATGCGCCCGCCACAGCAGGGAGTGGAGCGTCCGCAAGAGGTTTTCTCGGTGTCGGACGCTCGCGCTTGATCGTTTTGAAATTGTCGAGCCTATTTGCGCTGGACTCCTTCGGAGGCGGTTTTGTCGTGCAAAGTTTCGCGGCCTACTGGTTCTATCTGCGATTTGGCGTTCCGCCCGTGAAGCTCGGGCTCATTTTCTTCTGGGCCAACTTTCTCGCGGGAATCTCGGCACTCGTGGCCGCTCGCCTTGCAAAGCGCATCGGGCTCGTGAGAACCATGGTGGTCACACATTTGCCGTCGAATGTACTGCTCCTCCTTGTGCCGCTGATGCCGAACCTGACGCTCGCGGTGGTGGTGCTGCTCATCCGCTTCAGCATCAGCCAGATGGATGTGCCGACCAGGCAGTCCTACACGATGGCCGTGGTGCGGCCCGAGGAACGCTCCGCGGCTGGTGGAATCACGGGAGTAGCGAGGACGGCGGGAGCCGCGATCAGCCCTCTCTTTGCGGGCTTCCTGTTCTCGCGTCCCGCGCTGATTGATATTCCGTTCTTCATCGCCGGGACGCTCAAAATCGCCTACGACCTTGTGCTGTACCGGGAGTTCCAAGCGATCCGGCCACCGGAAGAGGCCGATTAATGGCAGGTTTAGCTATTCGAGGCTAAGAAGATAGGGAGTTGCTGGAGCTGCGCCCGTCCATGACCACATTGTGGAGATGTCTTATCGCGATTTTGATCCTGGCGCCGGCCTTGCCGGGACAGGCCCTGAAACAAATTGCGAAAATCGACCTGCCCGGTCCCAAAGGGCAACGCTTCGACTATCTGACGATAGACGACGAGGACCGGTTTCTGCTGTCGGCTCACCTCGGTCCAGGGATTCTGTATGTGATCGACATGCGAACCAACAAGCTGGTCAAAGCGATTCCTGGCGTACCCGGCATCACAGGTCTCGAATTCGTCCCCGAAACGCACAAGGTTTATACGTCCGATTGGGGTGAGGAGAAAATCGGCGTCGTCGATCTGCGTTCAATGACCGTGGTCAAGCGCTTGGCGACTGCGGCAAAACCCAACGGGAGCACTTACGCCACGCCGTTTCACAAGGTGTATGTGTCGGACACTCTGGGAAAAGCAGTGGCGGTCGTGGACGTCGACAAAGATGAGATTGTCAAGACCATCGAATTCGCGAGTGAAACTGGGATGCCGCAATACGATTCAGCGGCTCGGAAGGTTTACGTAAATCTGAGAAACGCAAATGAAGTTGCGGAGGTCGATCCGGCAACAGACACAATATTGGGAAAGTACCCCGTGGATGGCTGCCAGTTTAACCACGGAATGGCCGTGGATTCGGAGCATCACCGTGCATTCATCCTGTGCTCTGGAAACCGAACATTTACCGTCTTTGGGTTAGATACGCACAAGTCGATCGCGCACCTTCCGATGCCAGCCGGTGCAGACGTTGTGAAATTTGATCCCGGCCTCGGCCGAATCTATGTCGCTTGTTCGAGTGGATTCATCTCCGTGTTTCAGGAACAGGATGCGGACCATTTTCAAAAGCTCGAGGATTTCGCGGTCGAGAAGATGGTTCACAGCCTTGCTGTGGACCTAGCGAGCCATCGTGTGTATGCACCCGAGCAAGAGGAAAATGGCCGGCCAGTAGCGCGGATGGTTGTATACGACGCGGTTACGACAGATCGGAGCAAGCCGTGAGAATGAGACTAGCTCTTCATTTTGGATTGCTGTTGTTTCTGGCACTTGGAGTGGTGAAAGCGCAAACGAGCGAGCCTCTGAAACTTGAAAAGAGCATCGAGCTTCCGGAAGTGCAGGGGCGCATTGACCACATGTCGATCGATGTTAAGGGGCAAAGACTGTTTGTTTCCGCGCTTGGCAACAATACGTTGGAGGTCATCGATCTCAAGGCCGGCAAGCGCGCAAATAGCATCTCGGGCCTTAAAGAGCCGCAGGGCGCCCTCTTCGTTTCAGACAACGACCGTTTATTTGTGGCGAGTTCCGAAGACGGCACAGTGAAGATGTTTGATGGTTCTTCGTTGAATCTACTGAAGACCATCGAGTATGGAGACGACGCCGACAATTTGCGCTACGACGCGGCACGCCAACGCATTTACGTCGGC
>JAFDVY010000116.1 GCA_018268785.1 Acidobacteriota bacterium
GATAAAGTCCTTTGTTTTCTATCAAATCTGCATGTGTTGATTCTAAAGGGGGTTAGCGTTGGAAAATTTGGAGTTGAAAATTCTGTAGAGAGCCCAGAAGCAGGGAAGAGCGACGGAGAGAATTGGCGCAAGTTACACCAGATAGACTAGCACAGGACATTTCTCAAGTCAATACTTATTTATCTAGTATGCCGTTCGAATGCATTGGTTAGCAGCTTGAATAGAAATAACTTTCGATCGAGCCAGGCAGCTTCCGAATCGAAGAGAGACATGGACATCGCGAGCGTGCCCCAAAGCTGCAATCGGGGTGTTTTCTGTGGTTTAGTGCGTCGCTTCCAACACACCGTGGGTTGAGTCCCACGCAGTTCCGTGCTCACGCCCTAATAACGCTAGTAAAATCAATAGGTTAAGAATGGACTGCGGCATGCCATTCCGTTTGGCGTAGTGCGGCCCCCTCGTGGGAAACGCTTGGGGCAAAGAGGCCAAACATGATTGCTATGGCGCATTTTGCGGTGCTGGCGGTTACGACGATTTTTGCGGCGGCAGCGGCGGTCCTGCTGGATTGGCTGTTTTTGCAGGCAATGTTCCGGCTGATGCGTCCGGCGGGCGCAAAGAAAACCCAAACATTTCGTTCTGAGCTTGTGAATGGCACACGCGAGCTGGCGCACGCTTTTGGGCCGGCAGCGGTGCGGCGGTAAGCCGGTTTTCTCCGGCCGCGACGCAAGCGAGCGACAGGCGAATTGGTTCGCTGCGGTGGCCGGGCCCTCGAAACGAGGAGGAAGGACAGCGGTCATGGTGGCGTTGAAGCTGTTGCTGATGATTCTGGGCATCGGGTTGTGTGGGAGCGCCGGCGCTCTGGTGGTTTATGACGTGGTGGTGGCAGCGCAGTTGCGCCGGTTGCTGCTGCGGCCGGCGGAAACCCTGGAGGGAGCACAGAGCGCCACAGCGCTCGTGCCGCGCCCTTTCGGGCCAGTGCGGTGGCAGCGGGCACTTCAGCTTGCGGGTCTGGCCGTATTGCCGCTGCTGATCTCGAAAAGTATCGAGGTGGTTCCCGATGGAACCGCCGGCGTGCGAGTGAGCCAAATCTGGGGAGCGCGGCCCGGAACGCTATATCCCGGCGTGCATCTCGTCACGCCATTCATCGATAGCGTGGCGCTCTACGACACGCGCGAACAGATATACACGACCGCGGCGACTTCACCCGGAAAGCCAGGAAGCGATGTCCTGACGGTGCAAGCGCGCGAAGGGCTGGTGATTGGAATTGCGGTGAGCGTGCGCTATCGCCTTGATCCGCAAAGACTGAACACAATTCATTCGAATTTGCCGCAGCCGGTCGGCGAAGAGGTCGTTGCACCTGTTGTCTCCACAATTTATCGCCAGCTAGCCCCGAATTATGAAACGCGCGAAGTCTTTGCGCTGAAGCGGGAAGAACTGCGGACCAAGGCGGCGGAACAGATCAAGGCGAGGCTGGGTTCGGATGGGATCGTGGTGCGCGAAGTTTTGCTGCGGGACATTTCACTGCCCGCGGAATACGCCAAGGGCCTGGAAGGACTGCTCTTGAAGGAGCAGGAGAATGAACAGCTCGAAACCGAGCAACAGATCAAACAAAAGGAAGTGAAGATTGCGGAGCTGGAAGCCGAAGCTCAGAAGTCGCGGGACGTGAAACAGGCGGAAGCGCAGGGGCAGGTGCGGGTGCTTCAAGCGAAATCGGAAGCAGACGCTATGCAGTACACCTTGCCGCTGAAGCAGAAGCAAATTGAACAATCGAAGCTGGAAGCGGAAGCGCGCAAAGAAGCGACGCTGCAAAACGCCGAAGCTGCGGCGCAAGCCAAAATTATCGACAGCAAAGCGGAAATCGAGCGGCAGAAGAATCTGGCGGACGCGGAGGCAAACCGGATTCGCGTGACTGCCGATGCGGAAGCGAATCGCATCCGGGTTACCGCTGCCGCGGATTCCGAACGCATGAAGTTTGAGGCAGCCGTGCTCAAGCAGAATCCGATGCTGATCCAGAAGATTATCGCGGAACGGCTTTCCGACAAGCTGCAAATCATGATGGTGCCCGTGGATGGAAAGAATTTCTTCGCGAACGACGTGTTCCGGTCGGCGTTCAACGGCACGGCGAACAGTTCCGCTTCCGGTGAAGAAGATGCGGAAGGGAATTCGCAGCAGGCAGGCTTGACCGCGCAGAAGCGTGGCAGCCGCAAGCCGTAAAGAGATGGCGACGGACGGAGACGTCCGTCTGACCGGCGCCCGCCAAAACCCCTGTGGGTGGCGCGGTGCGCGACGCTGGAAAGGGAAGGCAATGGTCACATTCGGTCGCAAAGCGGCAGAAGAGAATCCGGCAAGCACCGCCGCGCTTAGCCGGTTCGAGATCAGCCTGAGCCAGCGCCGCGCACTGCGCCATCCGGCAGGCGCGCCTGGGAAGAGGAAGAGTTCCGCGGTGGAGTCGAGACGGAGGATTCGGGAGGAAGTCATGAACGGAACATTTTCGAAGCGAATTGTTGGCGGAATTTTGGCGGGGATGCTGGCGGTGGCGGTACAGATCACTCCGGCAGCAAGCACTACATCTCGGCCAGCAAAGACGAGTGATTCACAGCGAGTTGTTGACGCGAGCCGCGACGTGGACCGCGCGAAAATTGAGAATTTGCAGCGATGGGTGAGCGCGGGACATGAAGGGTGGTGCAAAGACGCGCGGCTGGTGGCGATGGATGAGTTGAAGCGGGTGGCTCCGGCGTTTGCCGGCGCTTCTTCGGATTTAGAGGCCTTGCCGCTCGACGAGGAATCGGCGGAGGCAGGGCGCGCAGTGTTTGTGTGGTCGTCGCCGGATGGGCGGGCGACCTATCGGGTGACAGTGGAGCGATTTGGCTGGCTGCTGCCGATTGCGGGCGATGCGAATTCGATTGTTTGGGTGCCGACGCATGCGGAAGTCATCGCGCATCGTTAGCTTGGTTTCGAGTTTTCGCCAATGCGAGTTTCCCTCCGGAGAGTTTCACGGTCGCGAGGGGAAAACCGCGCGGGCCGCCGCTGCATGTCCAGGGCTGGAGGACGGCAATGGGTCAGTTTGAATTTTTGACTTATTGTGTCACGAACCAAAAGATTCAAACTGACTCGTTACGGCGCGCTCCGCGCAGGGAGTTGCGGACGTGCTATGATTTGCAGGCACTGCCGTGTCCCAAACACCCGCTCGACGCTTACCGCGAATCGCAATTTCCTGCACAATTGTTTTTTTATTTTTGGTTTGCGCGGCGGAAGCGCGCGACGATTCGCCCGAACATCATGTGCGGGAATTGGCGCATCGCGTTTCCGGGGAATTGCCGCGAAATAAAGTGAGCTGTGTTACGTGGACGAATCATGAGGCGGTACCGGAAGCGCGGTCGCAGCAATTGAAAAGCGCGTTTGTGGAGGAGTTGCAGGGCAAGGCGGGGAATGCCACGGCGGATTCTGCGGCGGGGAATTGCGCGGTGTCCGTGGATTTGGAAAAGACGCCGACGCAGATCGTCTTTACGGCGGAACTGGAAAACGGCGCCGAGAAGCAGCACCTTTTTGCGGCAGTTTCGCGTGCGTGGATTTCGGCGGAGAGCGCTGGGCCCTCGGCGCCGCGGCTGGAGAAGGAATTGTTGTGGCAGCAGAGCGAACGAATTTTGGATGCAATTTTTGTTCGCGGAGAGAACGGCGGACGCGACCGGCTGATCGTTTTGCAAAGGGATGCGCTGGTTGTCTATGAGAAGCAGGCGGGCGAATGGAAGGCGGCGTTAACGAAGCCGCTGGGCGAAGCGAGCGTGACGCAGCGCGCGCCGCGCGGAGAGATTTATTTCAGTGTGGAGCAGCCGGACCGGGCGAAGATCGTGTTCGCGGGAAAATCGTGCCAGGCGAATTTGGGCGATGCGCCGGCGCTAAGTTGTGTAGCGAGTTCGGAAGCGGCGCGGACCGGGATGCTGCTCGTTTCGGCGTGCGATTCGCGAGCATGGTGGCTGCGCGGCGACGGCGGGGATATGACGATGCCGGATCATCTGGAGCTGGCGATTCCTTCGGCGCAAAAAACGGAAGCGGCGGTTGCGGAATTGCCGATGTCCGGGCCAGTGCTCTCGATTTCGTCGGGCGAAGGCGTTGGCGCGGATACGGCGGTGGTGTTCAACCTTGCCACGGGGAATTATGAGGTTTATCGCATTGCGCTGGCCTGCGGTCAATAAGCGCATTTCCGCGCTCCTTTCTATTTTTATTTTTGCGACGGCGGCGTTTGGTTCGGTGAAGCCGCGGTATGGCGGGGCTTTGCGCGTAGAGTTTTTGGCGCAGACGATTTCTATGGATCCGCGGGCATGGAAAGCGGGCTCGCGCGAGCTTGGAACGAATGAGCGGCTGGCAGCGCTGGTTTTCGAGCGGCTCGTTTTGGTGGACAATTACGGGCGATTTGTGCCGCAGCTTGCGACGGAGTGGTCGCATGATGGCGCATCGCGGAGATGGCAATTTACTCTTCGCGCGGGCGTGAAGTTTTCAGATGGCAGCGCGTTGACTGCAGCGGATGCGGCTGCAGCGCTTGCGTCGCTGCTGCCGGAGGGAGTACAGGTTTCCGCGTCCGGCGGAAGTTTGATTTTTCAGTGTGCGGAGCCACGGCCGGACTTACTGGAGCTGCTGGCGTCCGGGCGATTTTTTGTTTTTCGGGCACAGGCGGATGGAAGCTTGCTGGGAACCGGGCCGTTCACGCTGGATGCAGCGGCAAAGCCGGAAAAGGCCGCGGCTGACGGGCCAAGTGCAGCGACGGCGGCGGTTTTTCATTTTACGGCGAACGAGAATTGCTGGGCGGGGCGGCCGTTTCTGGACAAGATTGAAGTGGCGTATGGGATTCCGCCGTTGCGCGCGTTGTTCGATTTACAGACGGGACGGGCGGAACTTGTGGAGCTTGCGCCGGAAGTGGTGAGGCGCGCGAATCAATCGAATGTGCGGGTGTGGACTTCGTCGCCGCTGACTTTGTATGCGTTGCGCTTCGATGAAGGGCAGCCGCAAGCTGCGAACGAACAACTTCGCGAAGCGCTGGCGTATTCAGTGGACCGGTCGACGATGGCGAGCGTGTTACTTCAAAAGCAAGCGGAGCCTGCAGGGGCCCTTTTGCCGCAGTGGCTCTCGGGATATGCTTTTCTCTTCCATGAGGAGATGGACCTGGAGCGCGCGAAGCAATTGCGTGGCGTGCTGCCGGCAAATGTAGCGGGAGGAACTTCGCCGCTGCGTTTGCAGACGGAAATGACCGGAGACTTGGCGCACCTGCTGGCGGAGCGAGTGGCAGTGAACGCGCGGCAAGCGGGGATAGCGGTGCTGCCGATTGGCAAAACGTCGGCGACGGAAAAAGCGGATTTGCATTTGTTCGCGTGGCGGATTTCGTCGCTATCGCCGGAGGAAGAGTTGCGAATGATGGCCAAGGCGGCGCACGCTGAACTGAGCGCGGAAGGGAAATTGAGTGATCCGGAGCGGCGTTATGCGGAAGAAAAGAAAATCCTTGAGGAGCGAAAGGTGATGCCGCTCGTGGCCGTGCCGGATTATGCGGGGCTTGCGGCCAACATGCGCGATTGGCAGGCGAGTGCATGGGGCGAATGGCGGCTTGCGGATGTGTGGCTTGAGCCTGCCGGAGCGCAGAAAAATGCAGCGCCGGCCGTGGGTTCCGGAGCGAGACCATGAGTTTTCGCACAAAACTTTTTTGGGTATTTCTGCTGACCGTATTGGTGACGGTGTCCGTGGTCGGATATTCGGTGACTTACTATTCGCGCGCGGCGTTTGAAGAGATCGATCGCGAGCGGACGGAAGCGCTTGTCTCGCAGTTTCAAAAGGAATATGTGCAGCGCGGGGAAGAGATCGGACGGCAGCTCGACAACATTATTAATTCGGAGCTGACCTTGCGGACGGCGATCGAACTGGCGAAACCGAACGCCGACCAATCGATTTTCTTTCGCGATGCGACGGGAATTGCGCAGGATCATGGACTTGATTTTGTAGAGCTGGTGGATTATCAGGGCACGCTGATTTCCTCGGCGCAGTATCCGGCGCGCGTTGGATACAAAGAAGATTGGGTGACGCAGGTCGCGGATTGGCACGAGGTTGCTCCATTTTTGCGGCGGGAAGAGATGCCGGACGGTTCGGACTTATCGCTGACGGCGGTTCGCGCGATTTCAGTGGAGAAGAAGAATCTTTATATTGTCGGCGGAAAACGGATGGACCGGAAGCTGCTGGCTTCGCTGGTGCTGCCGGCCGGGATGCGAGCACTGCTTTACCGCAATCTGGATCAGAATTTTTCGCCGGCGCAATTAATTGATGCGACCGATACTCTGCAAAATCCGGAGCGATTCGAAACTCTGATCAATCAGGTGCGGAAACAGACGCAGCCGGTGGTGAAGACGGTTGATTGGACGGGTGACGCAGTGGATGCGGAGACGTTTCATTCGATTCCACTGCTGGGGCGGAACGGAGAGACGCTTGGCACGCTGCTGGTGGGAAGTTCGCGGCGCGAACTGGTTTTGCTGACACGCAAGATTGTGTGGATCGCGGCGGGGGTCGGAGTGGCGGCGTTGCTCATCGCTCTGATTCTTACTTCATGGATTTCGCGGCGGATTACGCGTCCTCTAGAAGATCTTGCGGAAGGGGCGCGCGACGTCGCGTCGGGGCGATGGGACCGGCACATTGATTTGCGCGGACGCGATGAAGTGGGGCAGCTTGCCGGCGCGTTCAATGAGATGACGCACACACTTGCGGCGCAGAAAGAACGGCTGGTGCAGGCGGAGCGCGTAGCGGCCTGGCGCGAATTGGCGCGGCGACTGGCACATGAGTTGCGCAACCCGCTGTTTCCGCTGCAGATCACCGTGGAAAATTTGCAGCGGGCGCGGCAGCTTGGCCCCGACCAGTTTCAGGAGGTTTTCAATGAGTCGACGGCCACGCTGAAAGCGGAACTGGCGAATTTGAACGCCATTGTCGGAAGATTCAGCGATTTTTCGAAAATGCCCGCTCCGCAATTTACCCGAGTGCGCGTGAATGAAGCGCTGCGCGATGCGATGAGGCTGTTCGAACCGCAATTCAACGCCGTGGGAAAACCGCCAGTCACGACGGAACTTATTCTTGCGGATGGATTGCCGGATGTGGATGCGGATCCAGATTTGCTGCACAAAGCGTTTCAGAATCTGATTCTGAACGCGCTGGATGCGATGCCGGCGGGCGGCGCGCTGACATTGCGCACGTCCGAACGTGACGGCAAGGTTCGCATCGAGGTGACGGACACCGGGAAAGGGCTTACACCGGAGGAGTGTTCGCGGCTGTTTACGCCGTACTACACGACAAAGCAGCTTGGGACGGGGCTTGGACTGGCGATTGTGCAATCCATTGTGAGCGATCATCAGGGAACGATTTCCGTTTCGAGTGAAGAAGGGCGAGGGACGACGTTTCGAATTGAGCTGCCACAGAAACAAACGAATACGCTGGCCCGGCTGCAGACGGAAGAGACAAAAGCGAACGGTGAAGCAGCCGTTAAGACAGCTCCCGTAGCAAGCGAAGGGTGAGACGCGAAGCGCGCGAAAATCCCATGGCACAAAAGGCGAATCTTTTGCTGGTGGATGACGACGCCAATACTCTGGCTTCGCTTTCACGCGCATTTCGCATGGCTGGGCACGAGGCCACGGTGTGCGATAACGCCGCGCGGGCTATAGAACTTCTGAAAGCCGAAAAATTCGATCTGATTTTTTCCGACGTGGTGATGCCGGGGAAAAGCGGTCTGGAATTTCTGGAAGAGATTCGAAACGCGGGAGTGCGCACGCCGCTGATTTTGATTTCCGGCCAGGCGAATATCGAGATGGCCGTGAAGGCGACGAAGTTGGGCGCGCTGGATTTTCTGGAAAAGCCGCTTTCGACGGACAAGCTGCTGATTACGGTGGAGAATGCGCTGCGGCTTTCGCGGCTGGAGACGGAAAACCGGGACCTGAAGAAGCGGCTCGGCAAACATACGCTGGTCGGCAGCGGGCCCGCCATGAAAAAGCTGCTGGGGCAGATCGAACGCGTGGCGGCCAGCGAGACGCGTGTCTGCATTCTCGGCGAGACAGGCACGGGCAAAGAGTTGGTGGCACGGGCGATTCACGAGCGTTCGCCGCGGAAGGATGCACCGTTTGTTACGCTGAACTGCGCGGCTGTGCCGGCGGAGTTGATCGAGTCGGAGTTGTTCGGTCACGAAAAGGGCGCATTTACCGGTGCCGCTTCGCGCCATGTCGGCAAATTCGAGCAAGCAGAGGGCGGGACGCTTTTTCTGGATGAGATTGGCGACATGCCCGTGGCGATGCAGGCGAAACTGCTGCGCGTGCTGGAAGAAGGAGAAGTGGAGCGGGTTGGAGGAGACAAGCCGGTCAAAGTGAATGTACGCGTGGTGGTGGCGACGCATCGCAATCTGGAAGATCTTGTCAAACAGAATTCGTTCCGGCGCGATTTGTTTCATCGTATTTATGTTTTTCCGCTGATGCTCCCGCCGCTGCGGGAGCGTACGGAAGATTTTCCCGCACTAGTGGCGCACTTTGCCGGGCAGGTGGCTGCTCAGAACAACTGGAAGGAGAAAGCATTTTCGGAGGAAGCCATACAGGAACTGCAGAAGTATTCGTGGCCAGGGAACATTCGGGAGCTGCGAAACGTTGTGGAGCGGCTGGTTTTGCTCGCCGAAGGCGACACGGTGGAGATGGAAGACGTTCGGCTCACTTTACCGACGACGGTTGGCGGCGCGACGCAATCGGGAGCGATTCCTTTGACGGGCACCCTGGCCGAACGAACGGAATCTTTTGAAAAGGAAGTTCTTCTCGCGGAAATTCGCCGCCACAATTTTCATATGACGAATGTGGCGCGAGCTCTTGGCCTCGAACGCAGCCACCTATACAAGAAATGCCAGCAACTGGGCATTGATCTGCAATCGCTGCGCAAGCCGGAGTAGGCGCGCTTATCCTGTTGTACCCAAAGCGTGATGCGGCAGGGCATAAATCTCCAGCAAGAATAAAGCGATGCCCACGGCGGCGGAAAACAGAATCGCAGTGAGTGGCGCTATTCCATGCACTTCCTGGAACACCATGGCGAAAACGGCGATCCAGGCGAGCCCAGCCAGAAGCGGCCCGACGAACGGGATTAGAACCAGCACGTAAACAATCGAACCCAATAGCACCGGCCCAAAAAGCTGAGAAAATTTCCCCGAGCCCCCTGCGAACCATTTCGAAAGACAGTGGCAAATTCCAACTCGTATGAAGTCCAGAAGAGCGGCACTCAGAATGAGAATCGCAAGTGAGGAAGCGATGATGATGGAATGTTCGATTCTTCCCGCAAGGATGAGGGTGGTGATGGGGATCGCCAACTGTAGCGAAACCACAACAATGTAGACCATGATGCCGTACAGGATCGCGCGTGGATCGGTCATCATGCGGCGGATTGCGGCGTCGTCCCACGTGACTATGCGGAATGCCTCGCCAAGGTAATGAACGAGAGCAAATCCCTGGGGCGCGGGAGCGACGCTGGAGGTGTCCGCTGCGGCCGCTACCCCCGCGCAGTTGTGCGCGACCCCGTACTCCTGGCCACAGACTTCGCATTTCATTGCGGTGCTCCCTTGTTGGGAAAAACGGGTGAAGTGTATCACGCAGGTATAGTAAACAGCGATGAACGCCCTCAGCGAACTGGCGGCACAATCTTTCCGCGTGCGACAATCTTGGCGATGAATCCGCTTGTTCCGATCGGTTCTTCTCTTGCCGCGGCCTGTGCCGGCCTGATTGCCTATGGAGCCGTCTATCCGCGGGCACAACTATTTGGCCCAACTCTGTGCCGCACGGATTCGCCGCGCAAGCTGGCGATTACGTTTGACGACGGGCCAAATCCCGCGATCACTCCCAAGCTGCTGGCCTTGCTGGAAAAACACAAAGCGCGAGCAACTTTTTTCGTGGTGGGCAGATACGTTCATGAATGTCCTGAGATTTTGCGGGAAACGGCCGCACGCGGGCACCTGATCGCCAATCATACGCAAACGCACCCAAATCTTTTCTGGATGAGCGCGGGAGCGATTCATAACGAACTTCGGCAATGCCTGGAAGCCATCGGTGGAGCCCTCAATTCCAGTGCGAAGTGGTTCCGGCCGCCGTTTGGATTCCGCAATCCGTGGGTGGTGAAGGAGGCCACCGAGCTTGGCATGAGGACCGTGATGTGGACGCTGATTCCCGGGGATTGGACGCCTCAGCCGCCAGAGAAGCTGATTGGCAACTTGCAGCCGATCGCCGACCACGCGCAGGGTGCTTCCGGAAGCGCGAGTTCGACAGGCGACATTCTTTGTTTGCACGATGGCGGGCACCGCGAGCTGAATGCCGACCGCACTCATACGCTGAGGGCGCTGGAGCACTGGCTGCCGCGCTGGCGCGACGCAGGCCTCGAATTTGTTACAATCGAAGAAGCGGTGGGCACACCCGCGACTTAGTTATGGACAACAATCGCGCGTTTTACAACGAACGGGAAGAGAACAAACCGACGAAGCTGCTTTGCCCGAGCTGCCGAAATGAATTTACGGCATCGGTTCGGTGGAAGGTTTGTACCAAGAAACGCGAATTGCCGCGCAACGCCAGTTCGGAAGAGCGGATGAAATTCGCAAAAGCATCCTCTTATATGGTGCGACTGGACGATCTGGTGGCTTGCCATAAATGCCGCAAGCGGATTGAACTGACCGGCCAGTCCACGGTTCTGATCAACGATAATCTGGGCGACCGCAACGCCGACCCGGAAAACTTCGGGAACCGCTAGTTCGCGCACTAAATCTCCGGATAAAATTCGAAAAACGCCTTCACCGACTGGTTAAAGGTCGCTTCAATTTCCTCTTTGCTCCCCTCAATCAGGTGCATGGTCACGCGAGCGGTTTTTCCATTTTTCAGAAGCACGGTTGCTTCGTTTACCTC
>JAFDVY010000117.1 GCA_018268785.1 Acidobacteriota bacterium
CACCATGAAAAACGTCGCCGCAACCAACGGCCAGAGCGTCAGCTTCGCTGCTCTCTTTTTCGGTGTGGAAAGTACCTGGGAAGGAATTTGGGCGGGAACCGATATGCTGCTCAATTTTTACGATCGTCCTCCTAAGCGATGTTCGATCTCGTCGCGCCGGTTGATCGAGCTCGCGAAACAAAGAATACAAGGTCTGCATCCGCGCGCAATAAGAAAATGCACTCTCGAACAATTTTTTTCCGCCCGCGGCTTGCGTAATGCATTCGCCTCTCGCCCTGTTCGGCTTTTTCCTGTGATAAACTCCCGCTGTTTTCTTTCACCCTTCATTCTTCTTGGAGCGCTCATCCATGATTCGGTTTCGTTCGTTCGCCCTGCTGCTGATTCTCTCCTTGGCCGCCTGTTCCGCCCGTGCCCAACAGCCCTCCACCGCACCCCGGCCCATCACCATCGCCGACTATTTCCAGATCAAGGAGGTTCACGACCCGCAGATTAGCGCTGACGCTCGCTGGATTGCCTATACGGTCAGCGCTCCGAACGTGGACGAAGACAAGAGCGAATCCCGCGTCTGGATGACTCCGGCTTCGGGCGGAGACGCCATCGCCCTCTCTGCCGATGGCGTCAGTTCCAGCCATCCCAGGTGGTCTCCCGATGGAAAATGGCTCGCTTTTCTTTCTTCGCGCGACGAAGGCAAAACCCAGGTTTGGCTGCTCAACCGCCTCGGCGGCGAAGCGCAAAAGCTGACCGATACCGCCCAGGATGTGGAAGACTTTGCCTGGTCGCCGGATTCGATGCGCCTGGCGCTGGTTCTCCGCGATCCCACCGACGATGAACTGGAAGCCGCTAAGACCAAGGATAAGGGCGCCGACACCGACGCAAGCTCAGGTTCCGGCAAAGACAAGAAGTCCAAAACGCAAAAGCCCTGGGTCATTGACCGCCTTCAATTCAAGATAGACGAAGTTGGCTACCTCGACCGGCGTCGCACTCATATTTATGTATTCGACTTGGCGGGCAAGTCGCTAAAGCAGATAACCTCAGGCGACTACGACGACGACGAGCCCGCGTGGTCTCCCGATGGAAAACTCATCGCGTTCACCAGCAATCGCTCCAAGCCCGACCCTGACGCCACTTACAACAAAGACATCTGGATCGTCGCTGCCGACAACCCGGACAAGGGCGCGCACCTTACCCAAGTCACCACGAATCCCGGCGAAGACGCATCGCCGGCCTGGTCGCCCGACGGAAAATGGATCGCCTACACTACCCAACTCGATCCGAAGCTTTTCCAATACGCCACGAGACACATCGCCATTTCTCCGGCTTCAGGCGGCGAAGCGAAAGTCCTCACGCTCTCTCTCGACCGAATGGCCAGCGAGCCGCGTTTTTCACCTGACGGCAAATCGGTCTACTTCATTGCCGATGATGACGGTACGCAAATTCTTTGCCAGGCGAATCTGGCCGACGGCAAAATCACTCGTCCCATTTCCGGACGCTTCATCCTCTATTCCTACTCGATCGCCAAATCGGGCGAAATCGCAGCGCAAATCGCCACCGCCGATCGTCCCGACGAAGTTTTCCTCGCCGCGAATGGCAAACTCGACCGCATCACGCACACCAACGACGCTCTGTTTGCCAAGCTCAGCCTCTCGCCCGCGGAATATGTAAAATTCAAAAGCAAGGATGGCACGGAAGTAGCCGGCTACCTTTACAAACCATTGAATTACGTCGCGGGCAGGAAATATCCGACTCTCCTCCGCCCGCATGGCGGTCCTGTTTGGTCTTACTACGCCGAATTTAGCCACTTGGCCCAACTCTTCGCCGCCAACGGCTACGCCGTCCTTATGCCCAATCCTCGCGGCTCTTCCGGCTACGGCCAGGACTTCTGCAAAGCCATCTGGGCCGATTGGGGCAACAAGGACTACCAGGACGATATGGCCATGGTGGATTACGCCATCGAAAAGGGAATTGCCGACCCGGACAAGCTGGGCGTGGGGGGCTGGTCGTACGGTGGCATCTCCACCGATTTCATCATCGGCCAAACCACGCGCTTTAAAGCCGCCATCTCCGGCGCCGGCTCCGCTGAATTCACCAGCATGTATGGCCACGATCAGTATCAGAGGGACTACTTCACCGAGCTCGGCTATCCTTGGGACAACAAAGCCCTTTGGGACAAGCTCGCGCCTTTTTATAAGGTACGGACCATCACCACGCCGGCCATGTTTATGGGTGGCGCGATTGACTGGAACGTTCCCGTACTTGGCGGCGAGCAGATGTACCAGGCCCTCAAAGCCCTCGGCCGCGAAACCGCCCTGGTCGTTTACCCAGGCGAATATCACGAATTTTCCACGCCCAGCCACATCGCCGACCGCCTCGCTCGCTACATGGCTTGGTACAACCATTACGTCAAAGGCGACTCCGACCCTGCGAATCTCGCTCAAGACACATCGTCCCTCTACAAACCAGCCAAATGACTGTCGCCCCTCTACTGCATTACGGATGAGGATAGTAAGGCGGGAGGGGGTGGGTCCTTCCAAAGCGCCTCTCGCCACTTCCTCCAAGCGGGTGTATAACGAATCTTAACTGCAGCCGGCCTTGCAGAAGTTACAGGTTCTTCGGGAGGTCCTCATGCTCGAATCCCGCCGTAAAGCGCTAACACTGTTGGGAACAGCCGCAAGCTTCCTTGCTGTCAACCAGTTGGCTCCGGCTTTTGCGGCGCAGCACCCCAGTCCGCCGCCCCCGCCTCAGCCGAAACCTTCGCCCAACGCGCCCATCAGCCAAAACGCACCGTTGGGACTTGATGGCCCACAGACTACGCAACATCCGCAAACCCCGGGCGAACTCAATCGCCAGTTGCAAATGAACCTTCGCATTGAAGTGGACAAACTCTGGCTCCTGACCAACGAGCTGAGGGAAGAAGTAATGCGCGCGAATCCGAGCGAAACGCTTTCTGTCGATTTTCTCAAAAAGGCGCAAGCCATTGAAAAAATGGCCAAGCAGATCAGGGAACACGCGAAGGGCTGATTTGCACGCTCGCGGACTTCGTCACCGTGCCCAGTTATTCCGGGCGTTCATTCACCCGCTAGCTTTTTGTATTGCGCTGCCGACAAGGGAACGACGGAGAGTCTTCCAATTTTTACCAGAGGCGAATCCGCAAAGAGTTTGTCTGCTTTGATTTCAGCAAGAGTCGTTGGCTTCGCGATTGCTTTGCCGGCTTTGATTTTTACTTTCGGTTTTTTCGGGTCGGTCACTTTCACGGCGATCACGGTTGCTGTTCCCACCGCGCTCTTGTGGTCTCCCGTTTCGTAGATGATCAGCTTCGTTCCGGGCTTCATTTCTCGCATATTTCGCAACGCCACCGGATTCGAGACGCCGTCCCATTCCGTTTCTTTGTCTTTCTGCAAATCCGCAAACGAATACTCCGTCGGCTCCGTTTTCATTAGGTAGAAGTCGCCCATATTTTTCTCCCGCATAAAAATTCTATTGGCAATGCGCCCGGCAAGTATAAAGTGTCTCCCATCCGAAATCCGAATCGAAAAGCGAAACCGAGGTGCCCCATGGCCGATTTTCCCAGGCGAGACTTCATCAAGACCGGAGCCGCGCTCGTGGCCGCCGCGGCTGTTTCCCCGGCTTTTCTTTCCGCGCGACCGCTTGGACGACCGGCTGGAATCCAGCTCTACACGGTCAAAGACGAGCTTGCGAAAGATTTTGACGGCACACTCAGGAAAGTCGCTGCGATTGGGTACAAGGAAGTGGAAGCCGCGGGATTTTACGGAAAATCCGCGTCTGAATTCCGCAAATCAATCGAGCGTGCAGGACTCACAATTCCATCCGCTCACTATTCCCTGCAAGAGCTACTTGACGGTTTTGATGCCAAGCTCTCTTTTGCGCATGAGCTCGGCCTCAAATACATGATTTGCTCTTTTCCGTTTGTTGCGAATCCGGGCCGTTTCCATGCGGAAAAATATTACGAGGAAATCGGCAGCGGCATCGCACTCGACGATTGGAAATGGAATTTCGATCAGTTCAATCGCCTGGGTGAGAAAACGAAAAAGGCGGGGATTGCGTTTGGCTATCACAATCACAACATGGAATTCCGCAAGCTCGACGGCAGACTTGTTTATGACGAATTGCTGCGCCTTACCGATCCCGCGCTCGTCAAAATGGAAATGGATATCGGCTGGGTTGCGGGAGCCGGTTACGATCCCGTGGGTTACCTGGAAAAATATCCGCAGCGCTATGAGCTGTTCCACGTGAAAGACATCAACCCCGGCGCGCCAACCACGGAGGGAGAGGGAGCGGGTTCCACGGAACTCGGCCACGGCACAATTGACTGGAAAAAAGTTTTCGCGGCGGCAAGGAAAACTTCGGCGAAACACTATTTCGTCGAACAGGAAGAACCGTTCAAGAATCATCCTGTCATGGAAGCCATCCAAATCGACTACGAATTTCTGGGGAAATTCTAATTAGCAATAGAAGAGGGCGATACTTTTTTCCACCTTGTCAAAAATTCTGTGCGCAGGGGCGTGGTTGGCGCTCTCCTCACTGGATTCCAGCAAGTCAAATCGGGACCGGCCATCGTTGTCATGGGGGATATGTCCGACGACATGTCGATCGTGGACAAGATGGTCCAACTCTACTCTGAGGGCTTTCATCTGATTGCAGCCAGCCGTTATATGCCTGGCGGGAAACTGCTTGGGGGACCATTTCTTAAGGGAGCAATGTCCCGGTTTGCCGGATTGACGCTCCACTGGCTTCGCGGGGTTCCGACACACAACGCAACAAACGCCTTCAAGCTTTATGACGGCGCGATGTTGAATTCCCTGAAGTTGGAGAGCCAGGGCGGCTTTGAACTCACCCTGGAGATTACAGTCAAAGCATTTCTTGGAGGCTATCGTATTACCGAACTTCCCAGTGTTTGGCGCGACCGTACAGCAGGATCTTCCCGCTTCCAACTCTGGCGGTGGCTTCCGCGGTACCTGCATTGGTATTTCTACGCTTTTCAACCGCGTAGTCGCTAGTCACACTCATCCTGACTCAAGTCATGATGAAATGAGCTTGCTTTGAATGCGGACTAGCCCTTCACGCAATACACCATCAGGGTGCTGCCCACGGGAAATCCAATCGCGCCAACCGTTTCCTGCTCCAGTCTGGTAAAGCCGTACAGAATCTTGTTCAGCCAGGCCGGCGGAATTTTCGGTAAATCCGGCTGAGAAGGCCAAACTTTTTGAACCGCGCCGATGACGAACTTCGCCGGGACTGTCCACTGATACCAGTAGTGCGATTCAGCTACTTTGAATCCCGCTTTCTCCAGCAACGGAAAGAGCGTCCCGCGCCGATAGCGAATCTTGTGGTGATTGATCACGTCGTGATTCGTCCACAGACTCTGAAACGCCGGCACCGTCAGCAACAGAGCTCCATCCATTGCCAGGAGCGAATGTGCACAGTCCAGCGCCTCATCCGGCTTCTCCAGATGCTCCAAGACGTCCAGCATTACCAGCAATCCATATTTCTTGCTGGAGAGAAATTCCTTGTCGAAGGGAACCACGCGAATCTTCGAACTGTGAGGTCCATCGGCGCTGATCAGATGCGCGTCAGGCTCCACGCCTTCCACGCTTCCAAATTCCGCGAGCCGGTCAAAGAAGAGGCCGTCTCCGCATCCCACATCCAGAATATTTCTTTGTGAATTGGATTGCAGAGTGCGGCGCAGGAATTCAACAAGCGCCGCTTCCCGCGCGCGCCACCACCAGTGCTTTTGATAGAGGTCACGGTACTGTTTGCCGTACTGGAAGTCCAAGTGCTCTCCGCCGTGTATAGTTCAAGGTTCGTTCGTCTCCAGCAGCGTTCTCGATCACTTTTCCCGCCACGCAATGCGCCGGAGCAATTCAAGCCGCAGGGTAAATCATACGAAATTCGCAATCGCTGTGCCCATTGATAGTGCGGCTGCGTCCATCGTGTCTGCGGTAGCGCCTGGCATGACCCAAAACATCCAGTCTCGCCTGCGACAGAAAATAGGAGTGGCTCAGTGTCTATGACAGAACTGAGAGCGGTGCACAGCTTAGGGGCGGTCCGGACTTTCCAGGGCTTTCTTAATCGGGATGATCGAAACGCCGCCAATGATTCCAATGGCTATCTCGCGGAAGTGTCCCTGCCCAACAGCTTGCACGGGAGGCCTGCCGGTATTGTTAGCGAAGGCAGGCGCACAAGCGGCGTGACCGTGCGAGCGATGGTAGGCGGCATCTCTCGGAAACTCCGGGTAGTCAGACAATACGGGTTTCCAATCGTCCCGGTAGTCGATCCCTTCCAGGGCTGTCACTGCATAGCTCTTTGATTCTTCGATCACTTTGGTTTCTTTGCCGGACGTGACCGTTGCGGAGCTTTTTGTAGGGTAAACGGAAATCTGGCAGCGAGAAGGGGAGCTGACTTGTCCCGCTGCTGGCCGAGACGTTACAGGGACAATTCGAATATCAAGGCTGTATATCGACAAATCCTCGGAGTTCCCCAAGGTCGCATAGAGGATTGTTCCATGCTCGAGTTCCACGATAGTTTTAGTACCAGCCTGAAAGGTCCTCATGGCGCTATTTTCTTTTAGCGCCAGCCGTATGCCTCCGCACTGAACAAGTACTTCTCCACCATCTCCCGCCGCCAGGCGTTCCCCAGTGAAGACTGCGCTGCCCTCGCTCAGCCTCGAACCCTCGATTGTGGCATTTTGAGCTGCAATCACGGTGCAGGCTCGGGGCGCTTCTTGCGCAGAAACTGCCACTGCCCCTAAAAGAGAAGCCAGATTCAAGGCAACGAGAGCGCGATGTAAGTTCATAGTGAGTCTAGTTTGGGTCGCGCTTTCGAGCATCCACAACGCATTTATGGCCAGAAGTTGCCCTTACTCTTACCTGTACTAATGGCCATGTTTTCTGTGCTTTATACGGTACTAACGACCATAGGACATCTCATTGCGCGGCATCCCGTAATGAAACACTCTTAGAGAACTCTTAGTTTGTAGCCAAATCCACTGGCTCACGGGAAAACGCATGACTACGACATGTGTGTCACAAGCGGGAACTTTTGTTCGAAACAAAGGGGTGGTCTGTCGAAAAATCGAAGACGAGACGCTGGTTGTTCCAATTCGGGGCGGAGTGGGTGATTTGAATTCTATCTATTCCCTGAATCCCCTTGGCGCCCACATATGGCAGCTTCTCGATACGGAGTTGAGCCTAGAAGAGATTACGCAGTTCGTTGTTGACGAATATGACGTCACTTTTGAACAGGCACAATGCGACATCAGCAGCTTCCTAAACGAACTCATATCCATGGGGCTGGTACTGCCTGCTTCGGAGTCCTTTCAACCCGGGAGTAGCCGAGACTGAGTAACAGTGAGGAAGAAAGTGCAAGTTACTAGCTACAGCGACTTCAGCGGCCTTCTTCACCAAAAGTTCTTGGGGAAGAGGGCGCCGATCGAGGTCTCCATTGAGCTCACGCGCCGCTGTCCGCTTGAATGTCGCCATTGCTACAACAATTTGCCGATGGGCGACCAGAGCGCGAGAAAAGCCGAGTTGACCTTCGACGAGCACTGCAAGCTTCTGGATGAGCTCGTAACAGCCGGGTGTATGTGGATTCTCTACACTGGTGGTGAGATTTTTGCCAGAAAAGACTTCCCAGATATCTACAAAGAGGCCAAGAAGCGCGGATTCCTGATCACTCTCTTTACGAACGGAACCTTAATTACCCCGAAGGTTGCCGACATGTTGGCCGAATGGCGGCCATTTGCGATTGAAATCACACTATATGGAGCAACACGAGAAACTTACGAAGCCCTGACGCAAGTCCCCGGTTCCTATGATCGCTGCATGAAGGGAATTCAGCTGCTGCTGGAGCGAGGACTTCCTCTTAAGTTGAAGACGGTCCCCACAACAGTCAACCGGCACGAGATTTACGAAATGAAGCGCATGGCCGAGGAGGACTTTGGCGTCGAATTCAAGTTTGACCCTCTGGTGAATCCGCGAATCGACTGTTCGGCGAGCCCTTTGGACGTCAGATTAAGGCCCGAGGAAGTTGTGGCGCTGGACTTCCATGATTCCAAACGCAGGGCAGAGTACCTTCGACTGGCAACCAAGGATCTGGAAGGTCCTCATCACGAGGACCGAAACCTCGAACACGTCTATTTTTGCGGCGGGGGGATGAAGTCCTGTGCGATCGACCCAACGGGAAATCTAAGCATCTGCGTCATTTCTCATCAGGACACCTATTCCATTCGCAGCGGCTCGTTTCAGGAAGGCTGGCAATCTTTTCTACTCCAAACCCGCACCAAACCGAAAACCCGAAAGACCCGGTGCGACGATTGCAGGCTTCACTCCCTCTGTAGCATGTGCCCGGCGAATGGCGAGTTGGAAGCGGGAGATCCTGAGTCACCCGTGGATTTTCTCTGCCAGGTCGCCCATCTGCGCGCTTATGCGTTGGGCATGACTGTACCCGCACATGGAGACTGCCCTTGCTGTGACGGAGGCAAGTTTCACCAGGAACTTCTTCATTCGACAGATCGCATCATTCATAAACAAATCAATGTAGGCAATTGGGCCCCAGCGGTTCGCGCTCCGGGCCTTTTGCCCGTGCTTCAACCTCAACCTGGCGGATGCGGTTCCTGCAGTGCGCATTAAATCATAAAGAAAGAGATCGAAACAGTGGATGAGAACGCCAAACTCGAAAAGACTCGTGAAAGCAAAGGTTACGACTCGCCCAAAGTAACCGTGATCAGCTTGAGGGCGGAAGAAGCTGTTCTTGGCCACTGCAAGATCGCCGGCTCTGCAGGCCCTGTTGCCGCCTCATGTGCAAGCCTTACCTGCCGTACCCAAGGCTCGTGAGAACAACCATGAGCGCCACTATTTGTCTCACGAACCCTACAAACCACTCGCCAGTCTTGAATTCTTCGCGGATTGCATACGCGGTTGGAGGCTTGTCGTTTGGAATTTCCAGCGCCGTGCAAGATCTTCAGCTAACCCTTGATGGAAGCGTTATCGAATTTCAAACGGATGCAGCGCGGAATTGCGATGTCGAGGTGGAAGTTGGATGGAGCGAGCGGCTGGCGCTACCAGACAAGAAAGCGGCGTTTGAGTCTGGCGGTTTGTGGTCTGCGTACGCTGTGGACGGCGGAACGGCGTTCTATTTTCAAACAGACTATCTAGGCCGCGAACCCTACAAATTCGCCTGGTTTAACAACGACTTCTCGCACGGTCATGTCTCGCTTCTGCGCCGCTACTACGCAACCGAAATCCCCGTCTACCCGCTTGAATATCCGCTCGATGAATTGTTGATGATTCACCGCATTTCGCGCGGGCAAGGCGTTGAAGTGCATGGATGCGGAGTGGTAACCGAAGACGGCGTCGGACGGCTCTTTATCGGGCACTCTGGAGCTGGCAAAAGTACAAGCTCCCGCCTCTGGCTAAAACAGCCCGGCGCTCAAGTCTTGAGCGACGACCGAATCATTGTTCGCCACGACGAGGACGGCGCTATGCGCATGTATGGCACTCCCTGGCATGGCGACGCGGGGCTCGCGGCACAGGCGAACGCCCCACTCCGTCAGATTTTCTTGCTTGAGCACGGGACAACGAACGAAATTATCCCGCTGCATCCTGCTCGCGCCGCCGCCGAGATTTTTACGCGAGTCTTTGTGCCCCATCACAACGGCGTATCGCTGCAGGAAACCCTGGCCTTCATTGAAAAGATGGTTTCCGCCATTCCAGCGGCAAGGTTCCGGTTCCGCCCAGATGAATCTGCAATCGAGGAGATTCTGCGTGCGTCCTGAAAGAATAGCCGTCAGGAACAATTCCAAGAGTTTTCTCGCCATGTGTGAGGAGTTGCTCGAACGCGGCCAGCAAGTTCGCTTTCATGCGCGTGGCGAGAGCATGACACCGAATATTCTGGATGGCGATATCGTCGAGGTCTCACCGTTAGCAAACAGGAAGATTGGGAAGGGCGACATCGTTTTAGCCAAGACCCCCGACGGGCTCAAATTGCATCGGATTGCCAAGGCGTTGGAAAGCGGCGTTGTAACACGCGGCGATGCGGGACAAGAGAACGATCTACAAGCAACAAAGCTTCTTGGAATTGTGGTTGTCACAGAAAGGCAAGGCGTCCGTAAGTCTGCAACCGGGCCCTTTGCAAGAACGAGCCACTATTGCCGGTACATAGTTCACAGGGTTCGAACCGCGGCTTTGCGCAGACTGAAGGACCGTCGAGCGTTTCTGAGTGTCCTTCTGGCTCTGGTAGCGGCATTTGCTGCCTTTCCGCAAACGGCTTCGGCCCAAGCTGACCTTGCGGTGACTTCCAACACTGCCGCGCCCTCTCCAGTTTCTCCGAACGGGCAGATCGCTTTCACGGTTGTGGTCAGAAACAACGGCCCAAATACGGCGCTTGCGCCCTCAGTGATTTTCACGACTCCAGCCAACACCACGTTTGTTTCCGCCGGAAAGACCGGAGGATCAGGCACGTGGAACTGCACCAATCCGCCCGTCGGCGGCACGGGAACGAGCACCTGCGTGCGCACAACGAGCATGGCCAACGGCAGCACGGCTACCTTTTCATTCGTTGTTCTGGTCGGTGCAAATGTCGCCGGCAACACTGTCATCACCGGCACTGCGAACATTTCATCCACGACGACGGACAACAATCTGGCAAACAACTCAGCGTCAGCCAACGTCAGCGTGAATGCCGCGGATTTAGGGTTAACACAATCCGCCAGCCCTGCCGTTGTACAGCCTGGTGGAACCATTACCTATACGCTCACGCTGACGAACAACGGCGCAAATGATGCCGTCGGAGCCGTTGCGTATCAACAGACGCCCCCCCATACGACCTTTCAATCCGTAGCCGTCAGTCCTGCTGCAAAT
>JAFDVY010000118.1 GCA_018268785.1 Acidobacteriota bacterium
ACACATGCAGATTTGATAGAAAACAAAGGACTTTATCCACCTTTAGAATCAACACATACGAAAAAGAGGGGAGGGGGTAGGGCATAGTACTGCTTCAGTCTTGCCTCCTGCCATACCGGTCGATTCTGCCGGTACTCATCTCTAATGTTTTGGTATCGTTCGTGCGTTGCTCAGTGTTAAATTCGCGTCGGTCATTCGCTCCTGCACTCTGCCCTGCTACACTATTCATCTGCCGCAATGACCCGCAGCATCCGCCAACTCGCGCTGTATGTCGCCGCCGCGATGTTTGTGGCCGCGGGATGCCATAGCACCCACGCCGACCCGAAAAAATCCGCCCTCGCCCCCAAGCAGGAACCGGCTCAGGAAGAAACTATCATTCGCTTCGTGAAGAATCCGGATCCGGCTCCCGCGCTGGATGTGAGCGATCTCGACGGCAAACCGATTTCGCTGGACCAGACCAAAGGGAAAATCGTTCTCCTGAATTTCTGGGCAACCTGGTGCGGACCTTGCCGCGCGGAAATTCCCGACCTCATTGAACTGCAAACTAAATATAAAGATCAGCTCGCCATCATCGCTCTTGCCACGGATGAGGATGAACCGGCCGAAGTGAAAAAATTCGCGCAAAAACACGGCATCAATTACCGCGTCGGAATGGCTACCGATCCGCTTCGCGCCAAATACGGCGGCATTCCCGCGCTGCCCACTTCGTTCATCCTCGATGCGCAGGGCCGCGTCGTTCAAAGACATATTGGCCTCAACGATCCAAGCATTTATGAACTGGAAGTCCGCGCGTTGCTCGGATTGCCCTTCGATGGAAAAGTGGACTATTTCGAGGACACCGGCCAGGTTTTTCTGAAGAACGCGGATAAGGCCACGGAACTTCCCGGTGTGGACCTTTCCAAACTCACGCCGGCTCAAAAAACCATCGCACTGCGGCGGTTCAATTCCGAATCGTGCACCTGCGGTTGCCAGATGACCCTTGCGCAATGCCGCATCAATGACACAGGTTGCGGCGTGAGCAAGCAAATGACCGCGAAAATCGTTTCCGAGCTTTCTCACATTCCGGAAAAAACCTCGCCAGAACAGCCCGCCGCTCCGCAGAAATGAATCCGAAGATTATTTTTTTCGTGCTGCTGATTCTTTCGGCCAGCGGATTTATTTCTCCTCCGATTGCGCTCAGCGCTGGAATTGTTTTTGGGCTTTCTCTTCCGCATCCGTATTCAGCGGACAGCAAATCGCTCTCCAAATTCCTCTTGCAGGCTTCCATCGTCGCGCTCGGCTTCGGAATGAATCTTCATGAAGTTCTCAAAGCCGGCCGCAGCGGCTTCCTCTACACGGCCATCGGAATTACCTTCGCCATGTTTGCGGGATTGCTCATCGGGAAGCTGCTGGCGGTGCGCGGCACGACTTCGTATCTGATTTCCACGGGAACCGCGATTTGCGGGGGAAGTGCAATCGCCGCTGTTGGCCCGGTTCTAAACGCCAGCGAAGAGGAGATGGCGGTTTCGCTCGGCACGGTTTTTATCCTGAATTCGATTGCGCTCCTGATTTTTCCAGTGATAGGAAAATCTCTTGCCCTTTCGCAGTCGCAATTCGGTTTGTGGGCTGCGCTGGCGATTCATGATACAAGTTCCGTGGTCGGCGCCGCGTCGCGCTATGGAACGGAAGCGTTGATCATCGCAACTACGGTGAAGCTCGCGCGCGCTCTCTGGATTGTGCCGTTGGCGTTTTTCACCGCGGCGGTCAAACACGGAAAGTCCAAGGTCACGATTCCCTGGTTTATCCTGTTTTTCTTTCTCGCTGCCGTCATCAATACCTTCGGCCCGCAGGATGCCGTGTTGTCGCAAAAATTCTTCACGCTGGGCAAGCTTGGACTCACAGCGACACTCTTTCTGATTGGCACCAGTATTTCCCGGGCGACACTCAAGGAAGTTGGCTGGCGGCCGCTGGCACAAGGCATTGTGCTGTGGCTTATCGTCGGCTCTCTCTCTCTTTATTTCATTCATACCGGATGGATTTCCATTTCCGCCACGTTTTGATTGCAGCGCCGTGCGCGTGGGATTACACTCGCGCATCTCTTTTTTGGAGGCGCTCCATGAACCGGCGCATGGCAATTCTGGCGGTAGTCTTGATGACAGGCGTATTTACAGTTCTAAAAGCAAATTCAAATCCTTTGCCGCAATCGACCCGCAAAGTGATCAATCTTCCTAGCAAAGCGATTTCGGCCCCATTCAGCGACGCCATTCTTTCCGGCAACACGCTATATCTGGCCGGCCGCATCGGCCTGGACAAAGATGGGAAAGCTCCCGAAAAAGTTGAGGACGAAATCAAGCTTCTGCTCGACGGTGAGAAAGACGTTCTCGCACAGGCGGGCATGACCATGGACGATCTCGTCTACGTGCAAATTTCCTGCTCGGATCTAAAGCTCTACGATACGTTCAACGGCATTTATAAGACGTATTTCACGAAGGATTATCCTGCCCGTGAATTTGTCGGAGCCGGAGCGATTCTGCGCGGCGGACATTTTGAAATGCAGGCGATTGCCGTGAAACATTGAGCGTTGACACTTGAAAGGGATTGCCTTATATTAACACTGTTAAGTAAGTGAGAAGCCGGTCCGAATGGGCGTGAAAGAGCGCAAAGCGCGGGAAAAGCGGTACTTGCGGCAGGAGATCCTGGATGCCGCGAGCGAGCTTTTCGTTAAAGAGGGTTACGAGAATGTTTCGATGCGCCGGATTGCCGATCGCATCGAGTATTCTCCCACGACCATCTATCTCTATTTCAAAGATAAAGCCGAACTCCTTGAAAGCATTTGCCAGGAAACCTTTGCCAAGCTGATTCAGCGACTTACGAAAATCATGGAACAGCCCGGGGATCCGGTTTCGCGCCTAAAAAGGGGACTTTCGGCATATATCGAGTTTGGACTGGAAAATCCGCATCATTATCGCTCGACCTTTATGACTCCTATTCCTGAGGGCTTCGACACGGAAAAGTATGTGCGGCCGGAAGCTCCCGGAATTCAGGCGTTCGATTTTTTGCGGCGTTGCGTTTACGACTGCATTGCGGCGGGAGAATTCAAGATCAAGGATGCAGAGCTGGCGAGCCAGACGCTTTGGGCCGGAATTCATGGCGTGACTTCCCTGCTGATTACCCACAGTCACTTTCCATGGGTAGGCCGGGAAAAGGTGATCCGCGGAATGATTGAAACTCTGGTAGCCGGATTGGAAACGGAACATGCATAGTAAGGCCTGTATATTCAATTACTTCGAGCGGTTATGCATTTGAGGTAGGGAGAGGCAAAAAAATTTGCTCTCAGCATTAACACTGTTTAGTACATAAGCGGTGTTACTTATTCTGGCTGGCAGCGTAGTCAAAAGTGAAGGGCGAATATGGGACTGCTGGCAAGACGAAACCTGTTTCACGACAAAGTGCGATTTGCGGTGACGCTGACGGGAATCGTTTTCGCGCTGGTGCTGATTATTATCCAGTTTGGGCTGTTCCTTGGGTTTACGACGACGACTTCCAACAACATTGACCATTCAAACGCCGATGTATGGATCGTTTTTCACGGAGTCGGATATTTCGACACGGGACGGACGTTTTCGGAGCGGAAGTTTTATCAGGTGCTGGCGACGCCTGGAGTGGCGGAAGCAGAAAAGTACATGCAGGCATTTGCGCGGTGGCAGCGGCCGGACGGGCGAATCGAGAACATTCAGATCATCGGAGTGCGTCCTGGAAGTTCGATGGGCCAGCCATGGGACGTGGTTTCGGGAAGCGCGTCGGCGTTGAAGGAGGAAGACGCGATCCTGGTGGATGAACTCTATCGAGAAAAACTCGGAGTGCAGAAGATCGGCGATCGCGTGGAAATTGGCGGGCACCGCGCGCGCGTCGCGGGATTCACGCGTGGGATTCGATCCTTTACAACTTCGCCGTTTGTATATGCGTCGTTCAAGAATTCGCTCGACTACACCAATCCGACTTCAAGCGAGGGCGATGTGGGTTACATCCTGGTGAAGGCGGCGACTGGAGTTTCCGTGGAGGAGCTGAAAAAGAATCTGAATGTGCGCCTAACGGATGTGGACATTTATACGACAGCGGAGTTCAGCGCGAAGACGAGATTTTATTGGATGTTTACGACGGGCGCGGGATTGGCTGTATTGACCGCGGCTCTTATGGGATTGGTGGTTGGAGTCGCCGTGGTGGCACAGACGATTTATGCGGCGACGATGGATCACATTCGGGAATACGGAACGCTGAAGGCAATGGGAGCGACGAATTCGTATTTGTACCGCGTGCTGATTGAACAAGCGGTGTGGAGCGCCGTGCTGGGATATGCGCTGGCGATGATTGTGGCGCATTTCATTGTGGCGAGCAGCGAAAAGGGCGGGGCAGTCATCTTGATGCCGCTGGAAATGAAATTGGGAATGTTTGTGCTGGCGATTTTCATGTGCGTGGTGGCGGCAATGGTTTCGATCAACAAGGTGACGCGGCTGGATCCGGCAATGGTGTTCAGAGGGTGATGACAATGCGAATCGGCGCGGTAATTCGGACCAAAGGAATTGGGAAAGTATATGGCGAGGGAACGGCTGCGTTTCGCGCGCTGAGCGATGTGGATTTGGAGATTTCTTCGGGCGAATTGACGTTGCTGATGGGACCTTCGGGGAGCGGAAAGACGACGCTGCTCTCGATTTTGGGGTGTATTTTGCGGGCCAGCGGAGGGTCGCTGGAAATTCTGGGAGAGCGGGCGGATCAACTGGCGGAAGGTGAGTTGCCGCGGATTCGGCGAGAGACGATCGGGTTTGTATTTCAAGGATTCAATTTGTTTCCGGCGTTGACGGCGCTCGAAAACGTGGCGCTGGCTTTGGACGTGCGCGGGCTTAGGCGCGCGGATGCGGAGAAACGCGCCGCGGAATTGATTCGGGAAGTGGGGCTGGCGGATAAGAGCGATTCGTATCCGGAGGATCTGAGCGGCGGGCAGAAACAGCGCGTGGCGATTGCACGAGCGCTGGCGGGAGACCCGCCGATCGTGTTGGCGGATGAGCCGACCGCGGCGCTGGATTCGACGAGTGGAAAGAACGTAATCGAACTGCTGCGGAGATTGGCGCATGAACATGGGCGGGCCGTGGTGATGGTGACGCACGATCCGAGAGTGCTGAGCTATGGAGACAGGATTATTCATTTGGAAGATGGGCGAATTGTGCGGGAAGAGAACGGAGCGGAACAAATGGAGAGCGCGTTCGCTGTGGCGGGTTAGATGCAAGCAATGCTGAGACTGACTTTTAACACAGAGTCCGGAGCAAAGAGATCGCGGAGAAGCGGAGGGTGAAATGAAGCGGACGATGAAGATTGGGGCGGGAGTAGCGGCGCTGATTTTAATTGGAGCGACGGGATTTTTGCGGGGACGCGGAGAAACGGTTTCCGCCGCGGCTTCCGGCGTGAAGGTTGTAAATGACGGATTGATTGCGGCGCCGGGACGTGTGGAAGCGGTGAGCGAAGAGGTTCGCGTGAGTTCGGAACTGAGCGGGCGGCTAAAGACGGTAAATGTGGAAGAAGGCGACCGCGTGGTGCAGGGACAAGTCCTTGCGGAGCTGGAAAATTCCGATTACCGGGCGCGAGTGGCGGGCGCGGAAGCAGAGCTAGCGTTGCGTGAAGCGGAGCTGCGGAAAATTGTGAACGGATCGAGGACGGAAGAGCGGCGCGAGGCCGAAGCGGCCAAGCAAGCGGGAAAGGCGGTATTGGAAAATGCGAAGAGCGAAACAGAACGACGGCGGGGACTGGCTGAACGCGGAGTGATTTCGCGAGATGAAGCGGACCGTTACGAGCGGGCTTACCGAGTGGCGCAGGCGGAGTATGAACAAGCGTCGCAGAGATTTGCGCTGGTGGATGTCGAGGCGCGCGAGGAAGACCGGTCGAAGGCGGAAGCGAGTGTTGCGGAGGCGCGGGCACAGGTGGCGGAAGCGCGAGCAGTTTATGAAAAGAGTTTTCTGCGTGCGCCGATGAACGGGGTGATTTTGCGAAAGCTGCGGCACACCGGGGAGAGCGTTTCGACGCAGTTCGATTCGCCGGTGATTACGATGGCGGACGATTCCGTGCTACGCGTGCGGCTGGATGTGGATGAAACGGATGTGGCGAAATTGCGGGTAGGACAGCAGGCGTATGTGACGGCGGAAGCGTTCGGGGACCGAAAGTTTGAGGGAAAAGTGATTCGGGTGGGACGAATCCTGGGGAAAAAGAATCTACGGACCGATGAACCGACCGAACACGTGGACACGAAGATCCTGGAGACTTTGGTCGAACTGAACCCAGGGGAGAAGTTGCCGCTGGGATTGCGAGTGGACTCGTACATCGCAATCAGTAAGAAATAGTGCCCATATACGGGCGTTAATAGATTGTCCATATTTAGTCCGCTGCCCATATATTATCTTTTCTCTTGGGCGTTTCTTGACAAGAGTTCCTTTAACTCGTTCTTTGTCAGCAATATACATATTACTTGAAATTTATTGAGTTTGGAGAGCTTCATGCAATTCCTACGGGGCGAAGAGAGAATCGAGATGCTGAGAATTACTACCGAAAAAAAGCGGGGAAAAACGGTCCTTAGTGTAGAGGGGCGATTGTCTGGGCCGCGTGTACCCATGCTTGAGCAGTGCTGGCGCGAACTTCGGGCAGGGGCGGCGGACGAGAAGTTCGACGTGAACCTGTGTGGTGTGACGTTCATTGACGGAGCCGGGAAAGTTTTGCTGAAGGCGATCCACAGTGAAGGCGCGGTGTTGATCGCGGAGGGGTGCCTGAACCAGGCGATCGTGAGAGAGATAACGACGGAAGCGAAGACGGGCACGACGGAAAAGCGAGGCAAGGGGCCGGGATTCTTTTTTTACGTGCTGTTTTTTGGGTTGCTGATTGGCGCGAAGCCGGGTTTTGCGCAGACACAGCCTGCGGCTTCGCCTGATCCGTCAAAGCTCACTCTGGAGCAAGCTGTGTCGCTGGCGCTGAAGCAGAACACAACGGCACAAATTGCGATTTTGCAGGCGGCGCAGGCAAATCAGGACAAGAACGTGGCGCGGGCAGCGCTTTTGCCAGGCGCGAATTTGCAGGTCTCCGATTCCCTGCACCGGCAGAACCTGGAGACAGGTTTGGGAACGACTTTTCCAGGCTTTCCTCATCACATCGGGCCATTTCAGGTTTTCAGCGCAGGAGTGGGATTCAGCGTACCGGTTTTCGATTTGACGCTGTGGAAGCGATATCAGGCGGCAAAGGAATTGGCGGGAGCACAACAAGCGACGAGCTATTCGACGCGCGAGCAGGTGATTTTGCTGGTGGTTTCGCAATATATCGGGACGCTGCGGGCAGTGGCGAACGTAACGGCTTCGAAGTCGCGCGTGGAATTGGCGCAGGCACTTTATGACCAGGCCGCGGATTTGCAGAAAGAAGGCGTGGGCACGGGAATCGACACACTGCGGGCGAATGTGGAGTTGCAGAACGAAAAGCAGCTTTTGATTCAGGCGGAAAACGATCGGGACGCTTCGCTGTTTGTATTGAGCCGGCTCTTGAATCTGGATCCGAGGCAGAAAATCGAACTGGCGGATTCGCTGAGTTTTTTCGACACGCCACAGCCGGAGATGGATTCGAGCATCGATGCGGCCCTTTCTGCGCGGCAGGAGTGGAAATCGCTGGATCAGCAGATCAAGGCGGCGCGGCACGACAAGCAGGCTTCGCAGGCGGAGCGGCTGCCGTCGTTCCGCGTGGATGGGAATTGGGATTACCAGGGCACGCATTTCAACAACGGAATTCCGGTCTACACGTATCAGGCTGGATTCAACATGCCACTTTTTACAGGCGGAAGGATTCATGCAGAGATCGTGAAAGCGGATTTGCAGATCAAGGTGCTGGAAGAGCAGAGAGCGGATCTGAGGAATTCGATTGCGCTGGATGTGAAGACGGCGCTGCTGAATCTGGAATCGGCGCGGAATGAAGTGCAGGTGGCGAATCTGGGCGTGCAACTGGCGAAGGAAGAAGTGGAGCAGGCGCGGGACCGCTTCAAAGCGGGAGTGGCGAACAACATTGAAGTGATTCAGGCGCAGGACGCGCTGGCACGGTCGAATGACAACCAGATCGTGGCGCTGTACCGGTTCAACCAGGCGCGTGCGGATTATGCGCGCGGAATCGGGCAGATGGAAAAAGTTTACGCGAAGTAAGAGAAGAGGAAACCGGGATGAGTATCGAGATCGAAGTCGGGCTGGAGAACGCGACAAAGGTAAAGCCGAAATCGGAAGAGATCCGTCTGGATGAAGACGCAGCAGTCGTGCAGCCGCAATCGAATCTGCGGCGCAACCTGATTTTCGGCGGAGCAGCGGTGGCCGTGCTGGTGGCGGGACTCTTCATTTACTTCTTCAATCGCGAGAGCACAGACGACGCACAGGTGGATGGGCACATTACCGCAGTGTCGGCAAAGGTGTATGGGCGCGTGGCGGAAGTCCTGGCCAAGGACAACGAGCCGGTGAAGGCTGGGCAGCCTCTTGTGAAATTGGATGCGCGCGATTATCAAGCGGCGCTGGATCAGGCGAAGGGTCAGTTGGCGCTGGCGGAAAGCGAAGCGCAGTCGGCGGGAGTGGATGTGCCCAAGACGCGGGAAAACGTGGCGAGCGGGACGTCCAGCGCGGATGCGCAGTTATTGGGCGCGCAAGCGGATGCGATGCGAGCGGAAGTGACTTATGACCAGGCGAAAACTTCTGACCTGGCGTGGGCGCAGGCAAATGTCGATAAGAGCCGGGCGAATGCGCGATTGGCGCAGGCCGATCTGGAGCGATTCACTCCATTGATGGAGAAGGGGGAAATTTCCAAGCAGCAATTTGACGCGGCGAAAGCGAATGCGGATGCGACGGCGAGCGCTTTGACCGCGGATGAACAGAAATTCGTACAGGCGCAGCGCAGCGTGGATATCACGAAAGCGCAACTGGAAGCGGCGAGAGCGCGGGTGCAGCAGGCGCAGGCGGGCGTCGCGGCGGCGAAAGCGGATACCAAGCAGGTCAGCATGAAGCAGGCGGATGCGGCGGCGAAGATCGCGAAAGTGCAACAGCAGCGCGCGGCGGTGGAAGCGGCGCAACTGAACCTGGAGTACGCGACGATTACGGCTCCGGTGGACGGAGTGGTGACACACAAACAGGTGGAGATCGGGCAAGTGGTGCAGCCGGGGCAGGGATTGCTGGTAGTTGTGCCGCTGCATGACGTTTGGGTGACGGCAAATTTCAAAGAGACGCAACTGAAAAAGATGAAGGCGGGACAAAAGGCGGAAGTGAAAGTGGACACGTATGGGAAGACGTTCAGCGGACACGTGGACTCGATTGCGAGCGCGACGGGAGCCGTGCTGAGTTTGCTGCCGCCGGAAAACGCGACGGGGAACTACGTGAAAGTCGTGCAGAGAATTCCGGTGAAGATCTTGCTGGATCCGATTCCACAGGAGAAGGCGGTTCTGCGGCCGGGAATGAACGTGGAAGCGACGGTTTTGACGAAGTAAGTGCGGTGTGAGTGAGAACGAGACACGAGCGTGAAGCACAGACTACTAGCGAAATTGAAGATGCCAGATGGATCGATCAACCCCTGGGTGATCGCGGTAGTGGTGACGCTCGCGACATTCATGGAAGTGCTGGACACTTCGATTGCGAACGTGGCGTTGCCGCACATTTCAGGGAGCCTCTCGGCGGGAGCGGACGAATCGACGTGGGTGCTGACTTCGTACCTGGTATCGAACGCGATTGTGCTGCCGCTATCAGGATGGCTCTCTTCGCTGGTGGGGCGGAAGCGGTTTTACATGATGTGCGTGGCGCTGTTCACGGTGAGCTCGTTTTTGTGCGGACTGGCGCCGAGTCTGGGCGTGCTGGTGCTGTTTCGTATTTTGCAAGGGGCGGGCGGCGGCGGTTTGCAGCCGAGCGAGCAGGCGATTTTGAACGACACGTTTTCGCTGGAAAAGCGCGGCATGGCGTTTGCGGTGTATGGAATTGCGGTGGTGGTGGCGCCGACGATCGGGCCGTGGCTGGGCGGATGGATTACGGACAATTTTTCGTGGAGATGGATTTTCTACATCAACATTCCGGTGGGAATAATTTCGCTGCTTTTGACGTCTTTATTGATCAGCGATCCGCCGTACATGAAGAAGGAAAAGGAAAGAATCAAGAGCAGCTTCCGCGTGGATTACATCGGGATCGGATTGATCAGCCTGGGGCTGGGCGCGATGCAGATTGTTTTGGACAAGGGGCAGCGCGAGGACTGGCTGTCCAGCGGTTTTATTCAGATGTTTGTGGTGCTGATGCTGGTGGGAATCATCGCGGCGATTTTCTGGGAGTTGAAGCAGGAGCATCCGGTGGTGGATTTGCGGATGTTGAAGAACCGGAATTTTGCGATTGCGACGACGGCGATGTTTTTTCTGGGATTCGTGCTGTATTCGAGCACGGTTCTGATTCCGCAGATGCTGCAGCAATTGCTGGGATATTCGGCGGAAATGGCGGGTCTGGCGCTGTCGCCGGGCGGCGCGGTGATCATGCTGATGATGCCGGTTGTGGGATTTCTGGTGTCGCGGGTGGATACGAAGATATTGATTTCGTTCGGCTGCATTGTGTGCTCGCTTTCGCTGTTCGTGATGGCGGGATGGAATTTGCAACTGGACTACCGGCACGCGGTGTATGGACGAATGCTGCAGAGTCTGGGACTGGCGTTCTTGTTTATTCCGATCAACGTCAGCGCGTTTGCGTACGTGCCGAAAGAAAAGACGAACATGGGCACGGGAATCATCAATCTGGCGCGAAACGTGGGGGCGAGCGTGGGAATTGCGACGGTGACGACGGTGCTTGAGCGGAGA
>JAFDVY010000119.1 GCA_018268785.1 Acidobacteriota bacterium
ATCGGCGGAATCTGGTTTGACGGCATGTGGGACAAGCCCGACGCCGACTGGCATCTCGAAAAAACTTATGCGCTGATTCACCTGCTTCAGCCTGCCGCGCTCATCATTCCGAATCATCATCAGGCCCCAAAGGCGGGCGAAGATGTGCAAACCTTCGAACGCGACCTGCCCGGCCGCAACACCGCTGGATTCAACACAACCTACGTCAGCGATGCGTTGCCGCTTGAAAGCTGCAACACGCTCAACGGCTCCTGGGGCTTCGACATCGGCGACACGAAATACAAATCAGCCGAAGAAGTCGAAGAAATGCTGGTCCGTGCCGCCGGAAACAATTCAAATCTCTTGCTTAACATCGGCCCGTTGCCCAGCGGCGAAATTCAGGAAGAGTTTCAGACCCGGCTTCGCGCCGTCGGCGAATGGCTCGGCAAGTATGGCGATTCCATCTACGGCACACGCGGCGGCCCGCTCGTTCCAGCCGATTGGGGCGTCACCACATGGAAGGGCGACAAAATTTACGTTCATATCTTGAAATGGAATGCGCCGCTGCTCGCACTGCCGCCGATTCCGAAATCAATCGGCGCAGCGCAGGAACTTGTCTCTGGAGCGAAAGTGGAAGTCACGCAATCGGCGAATGGCGTTGTGCTGAAGCTGCGTGAATCTGCAAAAGGTCAAGTCGACCGCGTCATCGTTCTGACAGTGAACTAAACTTTGGCCGGAATAGCGGACTTGGCGCTTCTCGCCCAAGGGATTGCGCGCCAGAAGAAAATCAAGCTGCCCAGCAGACAGATTGCGCCAAACGCTGTGACGGTTGCTGGAGCGCCGAATCGTTTGGCCAGCCCTCCCGCAAACAACGATCCGATTGGTTGCACTCCCATGAACATCGTTGCGTAGACCGCCATCACACGGCTGCGCAGTTCATCGGGGACGCGATTCTGCACGGTCGTGTTTGTCGCGGCCATTTGCGATGTTGCCGCAAAACCAAAAATAAAGAGCACGGTCGCGGAAACCCAGAACCAGCGCGACTGTGAAAACAGGATCAATCCGAGGGACGAGATAAGAAACATCGTCCCCACCCACGTCAGCATGCCCTTGTATTTTGTGCGTGCGGCAAATTGAAGAGCACCGAGCACCGCGCCAACCCCCGATGCGCTCATTAACCAACCAAGAGTGCTTGCACCGCCGTGTAAAACATCTTTCGCAAAAATCGGCATGAATACCATGTATTGCAGGCCAAAAAAACTCAGCATGCTAAGCAAAATCAATACGGATCGGATCACGCGATCGTCCATGGCAAACCGGAACCCCTGCAAAAGACTCTGCCAGGCGGATTTTGTTCCCGTCATTTCTTCCTGCGGGGTGACGCGCATCGCAAGCAGCGCGACGATTACGGCGAGAAAGCTCAGCGCATTGACAAAAAAGCACCAGCCTTCGCCAATCAGCGATATCGCAAAACCCGCAATGGCTGGGCCAATAACTCTGGCGCCATTGAAAATCGATGAGTTCAGTGCAATCGCGTTCGGCAAGTCGGATTTGCCCACCATGTTCACAAAAAAAGACTGCCGTATCGGCACATCGAACGCGTTCACGATTCCCTGCAACAATCCAATGAAAATGACTACCCAGGCGCCGCGGCGGCCTTGGATCCTGTGCGTAAGCGTCAGCGCCGCAAGCAGAAGCGCCAGGATCATGGACACAGCCTGCGTTGCAATCACGCCGCGATGCCGGCTGTACCGGTCGCCCACATATCCGCCAAAGGCCGAGAGCAGCAGCATGGGAATCTGGTTCATAAAGCCAAAAATCCCAAGCAGGGCCGCCGAGCCCGTTAGCCGGTAAATAAACCAAAGCTGAGCCGTGTTCTGGATCCAGGTGCCGCAGAGCGAAACAAGTTGCCCGCCGATGAACAGCTGGAAATTGCGATGTCTTAATGCGCGGAAACGGGAAGAGGAAACGCTTGAGCCGGCTTCATCCAATGCAATTGCGTTGCTGCCCGTGGCCAAACGTATCTCCCCGCATTGTTCGATGCGCGAAACGGCGAATAGTCACGATGCCGCCTTTTTCGCGTTCGTGTCAATCGTTCCATTTTGTCTCTGTCTGGATACTCGCCTAAGGGCTTTAAGGCAGATCGAGGCTTACTCGTGCGGCTCGTCCGGAGCGCCGCCCACGTGCAGGTGACTCAAATCCTGCAGCATGGACTTGTCCTCTTCATTCATCCCGCGTGTAAAGTTCGGATCGGCCAAATGCTGAATGCGCGCCGATTCCGGCATGTTTTTCAGCACACCAAGCCGTTGCTGAATCGCCCGCTGCCGTTGCGGAGGAAGCTGTTTCCATTTCGGCAGCACATCGTTCTTGATGTGGCTTCTCTGCTCTGGGGTCATCTGATTCCAAACTCGCCCGCGATCCCGGAGATCCTGTTGCTGCGACGGAGTCAGCTTCTGAAATTTATTGTATTGGTTCAGCGTCCTTTGCTTTTCCTGCGGATTCAAATTATTAAAGCTCTTGGGCTGCGTATTCACGGGAGGCCGGTTCGGATTCTGCTGATTCCGCGCGTGCTCCGGCGGACGATACGTATTCGGCGCAACCGTTTGGTTCGATCCGCTAGATGGCGGACGATTCGGATTGTTGGCGTTACGCTGCGGTTGCTGCTGTCGCCGCTCCTGACGCCGTTCCTGGCGTTGTTCCTGGCGTTGTTCCTGCCTCGGCTTTGGCGGGCGGTTCTGCGCCTCCGCAGGAAACACTACAACTGCGGCGAGCCCCAGCGCCACGAACCAACTTCCGAATTTGAGTCCCTTGTTCATCACCCTTTACATTTGCTGCGGTTGTGGTTGTGCAGTATCCGAATCGTTTGAATCAGTATCCGGCGCTTGCGACAAATCCGAAAGCGGCGCAAAGCTCGAAATCACGTCGTAATCCGCATTCTCCACAACCGGCAAATCCTGCGCGTCAATCTGCGGCCCCGGCCGCTGGATCGATCCCAGCCAAACCGCAAGCAACAGCAGCATGGAAGCGGCGAACGCCACACGCGGCGACAGCATAAACCACGCCAGCCAGCCGCTCCGCTTTTGCGGCTCCGCAGCCACCAAAGCATGTACCCGCGCATTGAACGCACCCGAAGGCTCGATCACCGGCAGTTCATCCAGCAAACCGGTCACTGCGCGAAATTCGTTCACCCGCAAATGGCACGCCGCGCACCCGGCGAGATGCTTGTCCATCTCCGCGCGCTCACTTTCCTTCAGGCGGCCATCTACATACGCCAGAATTCGCCCTTCCATTCGTTCACAACTCATGACTACCTTCCTTCTGGAGCCCTAATGCTTCACCGATTGCGCCACAAGCGGGGCCAGTTCCACTCGCAGCGTTTCGTATGCCCGGAACAGCAGCGATTTCAGCGCGCTTTCCGAACACTGCAAAATCTTCGAAATCTCCGCATAGTCCAGCTCCTGGTATTTATGCAACAAAACCGCCGCGCGCTGCTTTTCCGGCAGTTTTTCAATTGCATGGCGGATCATTTTCTTCCGCACCTCATCCACCAGATGCTGCTCGATGTCCGGATGCTCGTCCGCCACTTCCATCATTCGCTCTTCGCCGTCTTCGGCGTCTGCGACGATAGGAGCGTCCATCGATATTTCAAGCTTCTCGTACCGATGGTCCCGCACCGAATTCAGTGCGAGATTGGTTGCAATCCGAAAGAGCCAGGTAGTGAACTTCGCGCTCGGCTCATAATCTTCCCGCGCGCGATACACCCTTAAAAACACTTCTTGTGCTAAGTCTTCCGCCCGTTCCCGGCTCCGAACCATCCGGTACAGGAAATTGACCAGTGGCGTCCGATAGCGCTGCAAGAGAAGCTCGAACGATTGTTGGTCGCCCGCCTTCACGTCCAGCATCAGTTGGACGTCCGACCTGATCATCGCAACCACACCTTATCGAACACCTGAATTATCAGAAAGTTGCAAGCAGGTGTCCGGTTCGGGCGACAGGATTGGAGACGGCTAGACATGGAATAAGTGCTGCATTATCAATACGCTAGCTACACCGAAAAAGACCAGGAACGCCATCCGCCAGTTCGGCTCTCGATTCACTTCGGGTAGCAGGTCCGTAGCGGCTACATACGCCGTCACCCCTCCAGAAAGCGGCAGCGCATACCGAAGTTGACTTTGCAGCAGACTGGTTAGGAAAACGCCCAAGAGTGTAGCACCCCCAAGCGCGGCCGCGGCCTGGATCGCTCGCCTTTTCCCCTTGCCGCAGGCAAGAAACACCGACGCTACCGTGAATCCCTCCGGCAGCTTGTGCAAAAACACCGCGAAGAAAATCACCACACCCAGCCACGTCGAAACCAGAAACCCGGATGCGATCGCAACTCCATCAAAAAAAGTGTGAATGATCAGGCCGAGCATCACGCTGTTTTGCGCTCGCTGATGAGACACCTCTTCCGGATGCGTCTCTTCCCCAAAATGGAAATGCGGCGCCAGCGTGTGCTCGAAAAGGTGCACGAGGAAAAAACCAGCAAGCACATAGAAAAGGGCTTCTTTCCCCGCAATCGCAATCGATTCCGGAATAATCTCCAGAAACGCGACCGCCAGCATGTATCCGGCGCCTAGCGCCAAAAAGTATTGCAAGAATTGCCGGGGCCAATCCCTGCGGACAACAAAATATCCGCCGAGCAAATTCCCGGCTGCTGCAACCAGTCCAAGCGCAGCAGCCATCGCCGTTCGCGTAGCCAAATCGTGATCTATCGTGACGTATTCCATTTCGCCCGGCCTTACCTCATCCATTCCGTACGCCAACTGAGCTTCTTGACGCAGAAGAATACAACACTCCGGCTTGTGGTTTGGAATTAGTGCGGTAAGTCGCCTTTTGCAATCGCGCAACGTTTCGGAGCGAGCGCGCGGCCTGCGCCTTCGAAAACATCGCCCCGTTCACAATTTTTCGCGAGCCGCTCTTAACCCGAATGGCGGAACAAAATTACATCGCCTTCCTGCACGATGTACTCTTTTCCTTCGAGCTTCACTTGCGCCTTTTCTCGCGCTGCTCCCAGCGACCCCGCTGCAACCAAATCATCCCAGCGCACCACTTCCGCGCGAATAAATCCCTTTTCGATGTCGCTGTGAATCGCACCCGCCGCTTTCACTGCATTCGTATTCTTGTGAATCGTCCACGCGCGCACTTCCGGCTCTCCCGCCGTGAAAAATGAGGTCAGCCCCATCAAATCGTACGTCGCGCGAATCAACCGGTTCAACCCGGGCTCTTTCAATCCATAAGAAGCCAGCAACTCGGCTGCTTCTTTTTCATCCATTTCCGCAAGCTCAGCTTCAAGCCGCCCGCACACCGCCACAACTCCTGTGTTCGGCCGTCCTTGCAAAGCCCCCAGCTTGTGCCGTTCGATTGCCGTGTCCAGTTCACCGGCCTCGTCGTCTCCCAAATTCAGCACGAACAACATGGGCCGTTGCGACAAAAACAAAAATCCGCCGATGGGCCGCCGTTCTTCCGGAGTCAACTCCAGCTCGCGCAACGGCTTCTCCGATTCCAAATGCGTTTTGCACTTTTCCAGGACTGCACGCTCAGCTTCCAGTGCCTTGTCGCTCTTCTTCTTCAAATCCTTTTCAATGCGTTCCATCCGTTTCGTAATTTGATCGAGGTCGGAGAACATCAATTCCAGTTCCAGATTTGTCGCATCGCGCAATGGATCGATGCTGCCTTCCGCATGCGGGACGCTCGGATCGTTAAACACGCGAATCACGTGCAAGATGCAATCCACTTCGCGCAACGACGCCAGCGATTCGCGCATGCGCTCTTTTTGCATGCCGCCAAGATCCACGTACTGCACAGTCGCATACGTTATTTTCTTCGGGTTATACAGCTTGGCCAAATCCAGCAACCGCGGTTCCGGCACTTTTGCCATGCCGACCCGCGTCTCCTGCCCGCCTTTCGACGAATCTACGGTCGCTCTCGTTAAAATCCGGAACAGCGTCGTCTTCCCAACCTGTGGTAGTCCAATAATTCCTGTTTGCATAAGCAGAAAATTTTAGCACAGCAGGCTCGCTCCACATTTTTCCTGTAGCGGCCGCCTTCTGAGGCGGGCGCCTAGCGCATCGGATAACTCTGATGTATATAATCGGGTGGACAAAAGTCGCGAGGCCAGGCTTGAAAGATTCCAAGCACAAAAATATACGCCTAGCCTCAAGAAACTATGTGGGCAATGGATGGTATTTCACGACTATTTGTTGCGCCGGTCGCGGGAGGATTTTTTCTTCTTTAAGCTCTTGCCGATGGTTTCTCCGACATTTGCAGAATGTTGCAGCGTCCCGCCAGTTCCTGATTCATGCTTATTGCATCATGCCGGATCACGTCCATTTGTTGGCGCAAGGAATGGATGCATGCTCTGATTTCCTGAATTTTATGAAAACTCTGAAGATCAAAACTAATCGCGAGTTCACGAAGGATAGTGGGTCAGAACTGTGGCAGAAGAAGTATTACGATCACATTTTGCGGCCCGGCGAGTCCGTGGACAGAGTGGCCTGGTACATATGGATGAACCCAGTCCGAGCTGGGTTGGCTGCCGGTGTCGGAGAATATGCGTTTGCTGGCTCGCTCTCCGGCATGGTGCCGTCGGCGAGTGTAATAGGCAAGGATTGGTTGCCTCCATTTAGGCTGCGAGCGCGCCCGCCTCAGAAGGCGGCCGCTACATGAACGTGCCCGTTACGCCCATGCTTCCCTTCGACCTCTCCGCCGCTACAAAGCATCTTTGCTCTTGCGACGAAGTCCTCGCTGAACTCGTCCAGAACACAGCTCCCTTCCAAGCCGAGATGGAAGCCCATCAATCTCCCTACGAAGCGCTCCTCGAAGCCATTGCGTATCAATCCATCTCCGGCAAAGCCGCCGCCACGATCTTCGGCCGAGTAAAAGCGCTCAGCGCAAACGGCGGTATTCCCACACCTCAGGAAATGCTCAAGCTGCGCACACCGGCCCTCCGCAAAGCCGGCCTCTCCGGTGCAAAAGTCCTCGCCATGAAAGATGTCGCGAAGAAAACAGTCGAAGGCGTTGTTCCGTCTATGCAAGACGCCGAAAAAATGTCGGACGAAGAACTCGTCAAGCGCCTCGTCTCTGTCCGCGGCGTCGGCGCATGGACCGTAGAAATGTTCTTGATCTTCCGCCTCGGCCGTCCAGACGTTCTCCCGGTCCACGACCTCGGCGTGCAAAAAGGCTGGTCCGTCGCCTACGGCAAGAAACACAAACCCAGTCCCAAAGAACTCCTCGCTTTTGGCGAACGCTGGCGCCCCTACCGCACCGTCGCCAGTTGGTACATGTGGCGCGCCTTCCAGCGCGCAGGCTACGCCGCTACCAACAAAATTCGCCCCAAGAAACCTAAAAGCAAACCACAACGCAACCCCAATACAACAAAACGCGCCAAGCACAAGCCTGCGCGAAAAAAGTCATAACATCTCTGCTCGTCCCTTTTTTCTCCCTCTTTTTATCCCTAGCCATTTTCAAACCCGCAATTTTTTCAATACCCCTCATCATTGCTCTTGAACTAACTTCACATCGGGATTACTATGCCCGTGGGGATTACCCTTTTCTAATGTTACGAGGGCTTGCCAGAGCACACTGCCAGGCCTCGCTTTTTCCTTCAATAGAAATTCTTAACTGCGAATAAAATCAATAGCTTGCGCATTCCGCCTTCTCTCTTGCAGGGAGTGGCAGGTCAAGTCTTTTATTTGCTATGAGTTGTGCACTCTTCAGAAAAACACCCGGGTCGGCGCGCTCAGCTGTTTTCCGCCGAATCAACGGTTGAGATCAGGAACCCTTGGCCAACTCGCGCACCATCAAGAACATACAGGCGACTCCCGCGAGCAGAACGCCGCTTTCCAGGCTGACTGAGATCTGGTGTAGTTTCCCAAATTCAGCCAATAGCGGACTATTCCCTGCCGTGGCCTGGACCGAACCCATCTGCGTCCGCAGCGCCGCCATCTTTGGAGTCACCGCAATCTGGGAAACCGCAGTCAGCGCAATCATCAGCCCTACGCAAACCGCAGCCGGGGCAGCCAGGCTAGTCACGGTCTTGGTGCGCAGCAACCGAAAAAGCAGCACCGCGACGCCGCAACCAATGCCGATCAGATGCATTTTGGTCAGTGCAAACCCGACCACAGCCCCAGCTTGGTCCCGGTTTGGCGCCAGCACACGGAACGCCCCCGGCGCCACTACAAAGCTCAGGAAAATATCGCTCCCAAGCCACACGCTCAGCCCTAGAAACTCCAGCGTACGGAAAATGTTGATCATGAGCTTGTTTGGCTAAAATAGATTCTGGAATTGGGAATGGTGGGCGACAAAGGACTTGAACCTTTGACCTCTCGCGTGTGAGGCGAGCGCTCTAACCAACTGAGCTAGTCGCCCAACTCCGCTTTCATTTGTAACAGGAAGGGCCCGGGTTTTCAACCAATGCCGACCGCAACCTCTCAGGTCGTTTCAGAATTGCGCCGCACCATTGCGCGCGCCATCTACGGCAAAGAAGAAGCCATTCAGCTTGCCCTGATCACCCTGCTCGCACGCGGCCATCTGCTTATCGAAGACGTTCCCGGTGTCGGCAAAACCACGCTGGCCCAGGCACTCGCAAAATCCTTTCAGTGCGGATTCCAGCGCGTCCAGTTCACCTCCGATTTGCTGCCGAGCGACGTGCTCGGCGTCAGCGTTTACAATCCGGAAACCCGCGATTTTGAATTTCGCGCCGGCCCGATTTTTGCCAACGTCGTACTGGCCGACGAAATCAATCGCACTACCCCGCGCACGCAATCGGCGCTGCTCGAAGCGATGAACGACGCGCAAGTTACTGTCGACGGCAAATCCATGCCGCTGCCCAATCCGTTTCTCGTCATCGCCACGCAAAATCCCGTCGAGCATCACGGCACCTATCCCCTTCCCGAATCGCAGCTCGACCGCTTCCTAATGCGCATCAAAATGGGCTACCCTTCGCATGAAACCGAAAAAGAGATTCTGCGCAAGCGCGCGAATGACGACCCCCTGCACTCCTTGCAGCCCGTTGCCGATGTAAGCGAAGTCCTGGCGATGCAGGAAGCCGTCACCCACGTCAAAGTGGACGGCAGCTTGCAGGATTACGCCCTCGAAATCGTCAATCGCACGCGAAATTCGGAGCAGCTCGCGCTTGGCGTCAGCCCGCGCGGCACGTTGATGCTACAGCGAGCCGCCCAAGCTCGCGCATTTCTCGATGGCCGCGACTTCTGCTTGCCGGACGATTTCAAGCACCTTGCCGTCGCCGTCTTTGCGCACCGTGTTGTGGCAAGTGCGCGTCATGCTTCGCTGCAGCGCAAATCGGAAACGACGGAAAACGCTCTCCGCGAAATCGTCGAATCCGTTCGCGTTCCGCTCTAGAGAGTTTTCGTGGCACAGCCAATCACTCTTGCGCAGCTCTGGGCGAAGGCGGACCGCCCCGGCGTCCGCGCGTTTTTCCTTTCTGTTTCCGCGCTCTCGGTTGCCTTGCTGCTTGCGCTCTACTCCGGAGTAGCGGGAGAAGGCGGCAACATCTTTGTCGCCGCCACCTGCGCACTACTTGCTCTCGCCATCGCGGGATGGGTCGCCGTTACGCTTGTTCCGACGCTCGCAAAGCGCACGCCGCTTCGCTGGATCGGCTATAAAATCGAATACAAAATCACGCGCGCCGGCTGGATCTACATCGCCGGAACTTTGCTCGTGGCCCTTGCCGCTCTTAACACGGGCAACAATCTTCTCTTCCTGATTCTCGCGTGCCTAATTTCCATCATTCTGATGTCTGGCCTGCTCTCTTCCATCTGTCTTTCCGGCGTCGAACTGCATCTGGACTTGCCGGACCACATTTTTGCCGGACAGCCGGAACGCGCGATCGTCGAGCTGCAAAACGAAAAACTTACAATGCCCTCGTTCTCGTTGATGGTTGAAGCCGTCACACCGAAAAACGCAGATGCCGCTACGGCCATGTTGCAGACGAAAATCTATTTTCCGTATCTGCCGCGGCAGGGAATGTTGCGTCAGGGCGTACCGGTTACATTTCCCCGCCGTGGAGTCTATCGCCAGGATGCGTTCCGCATCGTCACTCGTTTCCCGTTTGGCTTTTTGCAAAAAGCCCGCCGCCTCGAAATGAAAAAAGAAGTCCTTGTCTATCCGAGCGTGGAAACGGTCGCGGACTTCCAGGAAATTTTCGCCGGAATCGAGGGCGCTCTCGAGAGCATGGCCAAAGGGCGCGGTCAGGATTTGTATGCGCTGCGTGAGTATGTCCCGACAGATAGCGTGCGCCACGTTCACTGGAAAGCATCCGCGCGGCTAGGCTCCCTGATGGTGCGCGAATTCACCCTCGAGGAAGATTATCGCGTGCTGCTCGTGCTTGATCCGCATTTGCCGCCGGACGCCGTGGTTCCAACTTCGCCGGAAATTCGCAATCAGCGTTTCGAACGCGCCGTCACGCTGTGCGCTGGCCTCGCCTGGCATTTCTATGAGCGCGGAACACAGCTTCAATTCCGCAGCCCCGGTCTTGAAACTCCACTCGGCGCGGCGGAGGAAAACATCTTTCCCATCCTCGAACATCTTGCCAAAGTGCAACCGCTTCCTTTCGATTCCGGGCAGGCCCTGATGCAGGATTTGGCTGCAGCCCCGGAAATTTTCAAAATCATCGTCACTAGTCAGAAACATGGCACTATCCCTGCCATTCTCTGGCATTCCTCTTACGTCCTATTCCTCGACGATTTTGTGGAATAAAGCAGTGATTTTTCCGGTGTGCGAGAATACAAATCGCACATGGTTACCGGCCGCGCGCTCGCTTCATTTCGCAAATCTCTTCTCGAATGGTTTCGCCGATATCGGCGTGATT